>DASUWY010000051.1 GCA_036378175.1 Thermoleophilaceae bacterium | reverse complement strand
AGCCGCCCCGTCGGGTGCGCGGCGCTCGCGGCGGCCACCGCGGCGGCGAACCGCTCGCGCGCGGCGTCGTAGCTCTCGACGCCGAACACGACGTCGCCGGGGCGCGCGAAGCCGGCCTCGACCGCCGCGGCGACATCGTCGCGGAACGGCTCCCCCGCGCGGTCGTGCTCGCGCAGCCGCGGGTCGACCTCCACCGGCGGGCCGAGCGCGGCCGCCGTCTCCAGCGCCTTCGGCTCGGGCGACGACACGACCGCGTCGGCGCGCACGCGCCGCGCGAGCGCCGGCAGCGACGCCCGCCCCTCCGCGGACAGCGTCCAGGCGGCGGCCGGCCGCGCCGGATCGATCTCCGGCGCGGCATGCCTCACCAGGACTAGAACGCGCGCTCCTCCAGCGCGAAGTCGAGGTCGGCCTCGATCTCCACGACGTCCATCTGCGCCTTCTGCAGCTTGCCCGCGTAGTCCCAGTTCATCGACTGCCAGCGGGTGAACTGATCGAGCACCCAGATGCCCGACTGGCGTGCGCCGTTGCCGGACTTGCCGTTGCCGCCGAAGGGCAGGTGCGCCTCGGCTCCCGAGGTGGAGTTGTTCACGCTCACCATCCCGGCGCTCACGCGGCGGCGGAACTCGAAGGCGCTGCGCGGGTCGTTGGTGTAGATGGCCGAAGACAGCCCGTAGCCGTGGCCGTTGGCGAGCTCGATCATCTCGTCGAACGAGCTGAAGGTCATCACCCCCACGAGCGGGCCGAAGGTCTCGGTGGAATAGAGCGCGTCCTCGCGGCGCACGCCGTCGACGATCGTGGGGTGGCAGAAGATGCCGGCGTCCGGGTCGCCGACGAAGCCGGAGCGCGGTGAGTCGGACGTGATGCGGCCCGTGGCGCTCGAGCCGTGCACCGTGTGGTGGTCCTCGATCAGGTCGAGCCAGCCGAGGAAGCGCTCGTAGAAGCGCTCGTGGATCATCGGGCCGAAGATCACGTCCTGCATCGGGTCCCCCACGGGTGCGTTCTCCACGGCGCGTACGAAGCGCGACATGAACTCGTCGTGCACGTCCTCGTGGACGATCACCGTGCCGAGCGACGTGCAGCGCTGGCCGGCCGTGCCGAAGCCGCTGAACAGCGCGCCCTCGACGGCGAGATCCAGGTCCGCGTCCGGCATCACCACGAGCGGGTTCTTCCCACCGAGCTCGAGGCAAGGCTGCTGCACGTGGCGCCCGCACAGCTCGCCGATCCGCGTGCCCACCTCGTAGGATCCCGTGAACCCGACCTTGTCCACGAGACCCTCGGACAACGCCTGGTCGAGCCCCTCGAACGCGGTGGGCCCGTCGCACTGCACCAGATTCAAGACGCCATCCGGCAGCCCGCCGTGGTTGAACAGATCCGCCAGCGCCTCGCCGAGCGCCGGCGCGTACTCCGCCGGCTTCCACACCACGGCGTTGCCGCACAGAAGAGCGGGCACGAGGTACCACGAGGGCACCGCCACCGGGAAGTTGCCGGCCGTGATGATCGCCGCCACCCCTACGGGCGTGCGAAACGTGAAGAGCTGCTTGTCCGGCATCTCCGACGGGACCGTCTGGCCGTAGAGCCGCCGGCCCTCGGACACGAAGAAGTTGCAGGTGTCGATGATCTCCTGCACCTCGCCGAGCGATTCGGCATACGGCTTCCCGATCTCGCGCGTGACGAGGCGCGAGAGCGACTCCTTGTTGTCCTCCACCAGCCGGCCGATCTGCTGGATGGCGCGGCCCCGGACGGGAGCGGGAACGTCGGCCCAGGCCTGCTGCGCCTCGCGGGCGGCCCGGCAGGCGGCGACGAAGGTGGAGGCGTCGCCGAGCAGCGCCTCGGCCACGACTTCTGAGGTGCGTGCGGGATTGGTGGAGGTGATGCGGCCGCCGGGGGCGTCGGTCTGGGCTACGCCGCCGATCACGGAGGCGACGGTGCGTGAGGAGGCAAGGGTGTCGGTCATGAATGGATCGTAGAACCGGCGCCCGGTGAAGCACTTCCGCGATATGTTGCGCGCGCGGAATCGAGGCAGGGGGAATTGCTCGTGCAGGGACGAGTCATCGCGCTGGGAGCGTTGTGCGCGCTCGCAATCGCCGCGCCCGCGGGTGCGGCCACCGGATCGCTCTACAACGGGCCGGGCCCGCGGCCAGGGCCGGACATCCTCTACGCGCCACCGGCGCAGGCACCGCAGCTCGGCAACAGCGGGATCTGGCACGCGCCCCCGATCCTCGTATCCGGAGCGAGCGCCTACCGCGACGGCGAGTTCCTCTACCAGGACTACCTCTACGACGACCACGGCGCGAACGGCGGGGTGCCCGATCCGGGCGATCCGCGCCTCTCCGGCGACAGCTTCTCGATGCCAAACGGCACCTACACCTACCCCACCGACCCGGCATACGCGGGGAACGCCGCGGACCTCGTGGAGCTGCGCGTGAAGCCCACCGCCGGCGCCACGGCGTTCCGGATCACCTTGAACACGATGAAGGACCCGTCGCTCGTGGCCACCACGATCGCGATCGGCGACAGCGACCAGCCGCAGCAGTTCCCGCACGGCGCGAACGCCACCGCGCCGGCGCAGTGGTTCGTGACCGTCCACGGCACGAGCGCGGACATGCTCAACGCGGCCACCGGCAAACCAGCTCCCACGGCGCCGAGCGTGATTGTTGACACCACGCGGCGCCAGATCGAGGTGCTCGTACCCCACGCAGACTGGAACCCCGGCGCCGGCACGGTCCGGCTGGCGGCGGGGACCGGTCTGTGGGATAAGGCCGCGGGCAAGTACCTGATCCCGCAGCAGGCGGCCGACGCCACGCATCCCGGTGGAGCGGGCACGCTCTCGAAGCCCACCGCCTTCTTCAACGTCGCCTTCCGCTTCGCCGAACCGATGCCCGACCCCACCGATCCCGCGGGCACCGCGACCGACGCGGCATGGTGGCGCGACCAGCAGCAGGGGCAGGCGCTGAAGAACGGCGACCTGTCGCAGTTCCACGCCGACGTGGACTTCTCGAAGCTCAACCACCACGTGAACGACGACACGGGCGTGCCGAAGACGGGCCCGATGGATCGCATCCTCGCGAGCCACTTCGAGACCGAGCAGGGCACCGACTACTCCACCACCTGCCAGTCGTCCACCTCGTGCAAGGGCGAGCTGCGCGGGCGGCTCCAGCCGTACGCGATCTACGTGCCGAAGCAGGCGCAGCCAGCGGGCGGCTACGGCCTCACGCTGCTGCTCCACTCGCTCGGGGCGAACTACAACCAGTACCTCGGCACCCGCAACCAGTCGCAGATCGGCGACCGCGGGCCGGGCTCGATCGTGATCACCCCCGAGGGCCGCGGCCCGGACGGCTGGTACTACGACTACGCGGGCGCCGACACCTTCGAGGTGTGGGCGGACGTTGCGGCGCACTACAAGCTCGACCCGGATTGGACGTCGGTCTCCGGCTACAGCATGGGCGGCTACGGCACCTACAAGTTCGCCACGCAGTACCCGGACCTGTTCGCCAAGGGGCAGCCGGTGGTGGGCCCGCCCGGGCTCGGCATCTGGGTGCCGCCGGCTTCGGTCGAGCCGGGCGGCGACAGCAGCAACACGAACTTCATGCTGCCGTCCGTGCGCAACATCCCGTTCCTGATCTGGGACGCGGTCACCGACGAGCTCGTGCCGTATCCGGGGGTGGTGCAGCAGGCGAACACCTTCGACTCACTCGGCTACCGCTACGAGTTCGACTCGTTCGCGCCGGCCGACCACCTGACGCTTGCGATCAACGACCAGTACCAGCCGGCGGCGGACTTCCTCGGCACCACGAAGGTGAATCGCAACCCCGCGCACGTCACCTACGTGGTGAACCCGAAGATGGACTTCCCCGAGATGGGCGGCCCCGCCAACCACGCCTACTGGGTGTCCGGGCTGACCCTGCGCGACTCGAGCGGCAGCGCGCCGCGCGGGACGATCGACGTGCGTTCCGAAGGCTTCGGGGTGAGCGACCCTGTGCCAGGCCCCACGCAGCACGGCGCGGGCGCGCTCACAGGCGGCACGCTGCCGGCGATCGCCTACACGAGCCAGTCGAAGCAGTGGGGACCGGCCCTGCCGGCACCGGTGCGCAACCGGCTCGACATAGACGCGCAGAACATCTCGGCGCTGACCATCGACCCGAGCCGCGCGCACGTCAGCTGCGGGGCCGCCCTCAACGTGCAGACGGACGGCCCCGTGACGGTCACGCTCGCCGGCTGTGGCCGGACCGAGCACTTCGGCGGTTAAGCCGGGACGGCAGCCTCGTCCTTGAGGGCCCTCCGGATCTCCTCGCGGAGCTCCGGCGTGTCCTCATGGCCGTGGACGGAGGCGGCATGCTCAGCGGCGGCGCGCACGACCTCCTCTTCGGTGCCAGAGATGTAGAGCGAGCAGTTCGACTCGCTCGGCATTTCGCGGCAGTCCACGAACTTGCGGCCCATCTTGGATCTCCTTCCGTCGAGGCCTGCGCGCAGTTCTAACCGGGTACCACCGCGCGGTCAAGGCCGCCGCTCAAGCTCACACCGCCGCGGCCGATCTACCCGGACGTAATGAGCCCGGACCAGATCACGCGGAGCGCCGCCGCCATCTCGGGAGCAGTGAAGATGCTCGAGCGCGAGATCGCGTCATTCCACCAGCAGCTCTCCGTCAGCGCCTCCACCGATGAGACGCGCCGGCAGATCTCGGACTACCTCACCGAGCTGCACTTCCACTTCCGCACTCTGTGCACTCGCGCGGAGCGCCTCGAGTCCGAGACTCGCACGCTGCTCGGCACCGAAACCGCAGCCTCGGCCGGCTAGCTGCTTCGATTAGGCGCGGATCAAGCGCCGAAAGGAGCCTGGATGGAACTCGAGTTCGTCTCGACCATGGCCGTTATCGCACCCGATCCCGCGAAATCGCGCCAGCTCTACCGCGACACGCTGGGGCTCCCGCTTGCCAGCGAGGGGGGCGACTACTTCCACAGCGAGCAGATCGCCGGAATCAAGCACTTCGGCATCTGGCCGCTGTCACAGGCGGCCGAGGCCTGCTTCGGCAGCGAGGAGTGGCCGGCGGAGGTTCCCGTTCCTCAGGTGAGCATCGAATTCGACGTCTCCGAGGCTGCCGCCGTGCAGCCCGCGGCCGACGAGCTGGCCGCCGCCGGCTACCAGTTGCTGCACCCAGCGCGCCAGGAGCCGTGGGGCCAAACGGTGGCCCGGTTCCTGTCTCCCGAGGGGGCGATCGTTGGGATCTCCTACGCCCCCTCGCTTCACGACTAGCTATCCCCTGATCCTGAACGTCCGCGTGTTGCGGCGCGTGATCCGCTCCCTGTGGAACGCCCTGTCCGTGCTCCGCGCCCACACCTTGTAGAAGCCCGCGGGCAGCCGGCGCTTGATCGTCAGCGTCCAGCGCGTCGTGCCGTGAGCGCGAAGCCAGACGCGCCGTGAGCAGCTGCGCGGTTTGGTGAACCTCCCGCTCGCTCGCAGGAAGCGGCAGCTCTTCGTCTTCCGGTGGGCCACGAATGGGCCCACCGCGCGCTTGGCGAGGGCCACCTGCACCCGCTGCACGTGGCCTCCGCAGCCGCGGTCAACGGCCTTGCCGCGGAGCACGAAGCGGCGCTTGCGCGCGAACACCGCCCGGCCGCGCCTGTAGCTCGTCACGGGCGCCTTGGTGTCCGCGCACCTTGCCGCGCCGTTCTGCGGGAGCGGCTTGCAGGGCGTGTTGCCCACCAGGGGTGCGCCGGCGTCCTGCCTGATGAAGAGCGGCACGGACACGGGTAGCGGCGCCCCCGTCACCGGATCGGTCTGGGTTGCGTCCCCGGTGGCGATCAGCACGCAGCCGCGTTGATCCACGGCGTTGGTGAAGAAGTCGCCGAGGCGGCGGTCCTTCGAGCCGTTCGGGTCGAAGCTCTCAGCCACGCAGGTCGTGCCGCCCTGGCACACCGAGTTGGCGCTCACCGGCCTGTCCATCGCCTTCACCACCGTCACCTGGGGCTGCGAGGTGTCCGCGCCGAACACCTGCGCGTCGTACACGAAGACGTTCGACTTCTGGCAGTCCACGTCCACGAGCCGGTCGGTCTGGTACCAGACGATCGACAGCTTGCCGGGATCGCCCGCCACGATCCACGGCCAGAACACCCGCGCGTTCGCCGGGGACGCGACGGTCATGGGTGCCGAGAACGTCTTGCCGAAATCGTGGGACACCGCGAGCTTGATCTGGTTCGGGGCCGGCGCTGGGTTGCCGCAGGCATCGCTGGCCGTGCCGCTCGTGGCCGCCGTGTCCCACACGAGGTAGATCGTGCCCGCGGGGTCGATCGCGATCGCGGGCCAGTGGCCGAACACCTTGTCGCCCGACACCTTCGTGGGCGTGAACTTGCCGCCAAACGTGCCCACGCTCACCCCGACGCCGTTGTCGTAGTTGCCGTCGCCATCTGAGTCGAACAGCGCGGGCTCCACGAGCTTGCCGTTCTGGTGGTCGTAGTAGAGCTTGCCGAAGCCGGTGTAGTTGCCGCCGCCGGCATAGGTGCCGAAGTCCTGCGTGCCGGTGAGGCCGCAGGTGTTGCCGCCGTCTGTGGACTGGAAGATCGTGTGGCCGCTGCCGCTGAGGCTCCCCTCCTCGGTGTCCGTGGCCATGAACACCTGGTTCGGCTTGCCGCCCGCTAGCCACGGCCGGTCGCCGTCGTGGCACTGCGCGGTGCCCTTGTCCCAGGTCTTGCCGCCGTCGGCCGAGGAGAACACCGCGTCGTTGGCGAGGTCGATGCCCGTGTTGTAGATGCGGCCGCCCTCATCCATCGTGAGGTCCGGATCGCTGAAGCCCTGGCTCTTGGACGGGTCCGTGTTGAAGCCCGAGCCGGCGAGGTCGTCGAGCTTCCAGGTGGCGCCGCTGTCGCTCGAGGTCCAGATGTTCACCTGGTTGCGGTAGTTGGCGATGAAGTCGGGCACGCCCACCGGCGAGAAGAAGCCGGGGCCGTACAGGTGGGTGGTGCCCTCGTGACTCGTGTAGACGAGGGTGCCGCTGCGCGGGTCGAGCATCACGAGCGGCTCGCCGCCGGCGAGCGTCTTGCTCACGAACGTGGGGGGCGCGAACGTCACCGGCGGCCCCGCCGCCTGCGCCGACGCCGCGATTCCGAGCGTCGCCATCAGCGCCGCGAGCCCTACCCGAACACCCCTCATCGCCGACCTCCCCATCGGTCAAGTTCCCCTGCGCCGCGGAAGCTTACGCCCGCTGCGTCATGATCGAGCCGGTGGAGGATCCGATGGTCGTCACGCGCAACGTCTCCGTGCCGCTCTCCGAGGTGGAGCTGCGGGTGAGCCGCTCATCCGGACCGGGCGGGCAGCATGCCAACGTCACGGCCTCGCGGGTGGAGGCGATCTTCGACGTCGCGTCCTCGCCGTCGCTGAGCGAGGAGCAGCGCAGGCGCGTGATGGCGCGCGTGGGCCCACGACTCACCGCCGTGGCGCAGGACACGCGCAGTCAGGCCCGCAATCGCGAGCTGGCCCTGGAGCGCCTGCGGGGACGGCTGGCATCCGCGCTCGCGGTGCCCCGCGCGCGACACGCGACCAAGCCCACCAAGGCGTCGCGCGCGGAGCGGCTCGAGTCGAAACGGCGCCGCTCCGAGGTGAAGCGCGCCCGCCGCCGGCCTCGCACTGACGACTACTAGGCCACGCGCGCCTGCCGGTGCACGGCGCTGCCCACCACTTCGAGCACGCGCTTCGGATCGTCGGTGACCTCGAACAGGTCCATGTCGTGCGGCGAGATCTTCCCCTCGCCGAGCATGTGCTCGCGCATCCACTCCACGAGCTCCGCCCAGTACGCGCTGCCCACGAGCAGCACCGGGAAGTGGCGGATCTTCCCCGTCTGGATCAGCGTGAGCGCCTCGAACATCTCATCGAGGGTGCCGAATCCGCCGGGGAACACCACGAACGCCGACGCGTAGCGGACGAACATGACCTTCCGCGTGAAGAAGTAGTGGAAGTGCAGCGGCAGGTCCACGAAGCGGTTGATCCCCTGCTCGAAGGGCAGGTCGATGTTCAGCCCGATCGAGAGCGCGCCTGCGTCGCGCGCGCCGCGGTTTGCCGCCTCCATGATTCCGGGACCGCCACCCGTGATGATCCCGAAGCCCGCTTCGCCGAGCGTGCGCGCGGTAGTCCGCGCCAGCTCGTACTCGGGATGGTCCGGCGGAGTGCGCGACGAGCCGAAGATGGACACCGCCGCTCCCACGCGCGCGAGCGCGCGGAAGCCCTCGGCGAGCTCGCCGCGTATGCGCTGGATGCGCGCGGCGTCGGACTGAGTCGAGACGATCGACTCGACTTCGGCCCCGAGCAGCTCCTCGTCGAGCGTGGCGGGCGGCCGCGGATCGCGCGGCTCGCGCGGCTCGTCCGTCACGCCCTACTCCCGATGGGCTGAGAGGCGCGCGAGCGCCTCGTGGCACTCCACAACGCGCTGCTTCACGGGGTCGTCATCCGGGCGGTCGTGCACGAGGTCCCAGGTCCTCTCCGCTACCTCGCTCGCCGTCTCGGACGTGGCCTGAGTGCACAGCAGATCTATCAGCTTGAGCTCGAAAGCCTGGATCTGCGTGGCGGGATCGGCAGGCTCCATCCTCGGCAGCGGGTCGTCCGTGGCCTCCCGCCACATCGCTGTCGCAATCACGAGCCGGTTCCGGAGCAGCGTCGGGTCCATGCGCGCATGCGCACATTAGCGAGGCGCTCGGAGCTTCAGATCAGCGGCGGTGAGCTGTCCGTTGAACGCGCCGCGGCCCGTGGTGGCCGCGGCACCGCAGCGCGAGGCGAGCTCGAGCGCCGGCTCCACATCGAGACCGCTGCCGAGCGCGAAGGTCAGGCCGGCCGCGAAGCTGTCGCCGGCGCCGTACGCGTCCGCCTCCGGCGCGGGGAGCGGCGCGGCGTGGAAGGTTCCCGTGCGCCCCTCGGCGGCCGTCCAGGTGCCCCCCTCGGCGCCCGCGGTGCCCACCACGAGCTTCGGCTCGGGATCGAGCTGTCCGGCCGCGTAACGCTCACCCGCGTCGTTCGAGCTGTGCACAAGCGCATCGAGATGCACTCCCGCCTCCTTGAGCACCGCCAGCGAGCGCGCGGTGGCCACGAGCACGCGGGCCTGCCGCGCGGCGCGCAGCGCACCCGCATCGCCGCTCACGAAGTAGACGGCGTCCGCTCCTTCGAGGGCGTTCCAGCCGATGTCGTCGCGGCCGCTTGGGCCGTAGCGCTCGTGGATCGTGGTGATCGTCCGCTCGCCGTCCGCGTCGAGGAAGGTGAAGGCGCGCCGCTGCGGCTTGTCCTTGAACTCGCAGCGCACGTCCACACCGAGCGCCTCCAGCTCGCGTTTGGCCCGGTGGCCGAGTTCCTCGTCGCCCAGAGCGGTGTAGAAGAGGGAGCTCCCCGCGAGCTTGGCCAGCTGCACCGCCGCCACTGAGCCGCCACCCGCCGCCTCCGAGAAGGTCTCCTCCGCGTGCACGATCTCGCCAGGCTCAGGCACGTGCTCCACGAGCGCGAACTCCACGTACTCCACGTGCCCCACCACCGCGACCTTCATCTCGACCCGGCACCATAGAGGTGGATGACCCAGCGAGAGCTGTCTCCCGAGGTCGCGGCCGAGCTTCTCGCACGCGGCGACGCCCAGCTCGTGGATGTGCGCGAGCCGTACGAGCACGCCGCGGGGAGGATCGCGGGCGCACGCCACGTGGAGCTGGCGACGCTCAGCGCCCAGGCCCACACGATCGAGCGTGATACGCCCGTGATCTTCTACTGCCGCGTGGGCGCTCGCTCGGGGATGGCCGCCGAGGCGTTCGCGGCGTCAGGCTGGGATGCCTACAACCTCTCCGGCGGCATCGTGTCCTGGGCGGCCTCCGGGCTCCCGATAGAGGGCGAGATCGCCGCGCACTAGGGCTCGCGCCCGATGCGCAGCCTGCGCTCGGCCGCCCGCAGGACGGACTGCCGCTTCTTTCCGGCCTGCTCGTAGAGCTCCACCACAGCCACCACCTCGTCGCTCGAGTCGGCCAGCCGCTGGGTGATCTCCGCCGCGCGCATGCCGTCATAGCCCTCCCACGGCTCGGCGATCTCCACCTCCGCCCCGGCATCGTCCGGGTCGCCGAACTCGGCAACAAGCTCCGGCTCTTCCGAGACGTGCTCGGGCTCTGGCGGTTCCGGCGGAGCCGGCGGCTCCGGCGGCTCCGGCGGCTCCGGCGAGGCCGGAGGCCGGAGGTCGGAGGTGGGAGGGGCTGGCTCGGGCGTGGGTGGCGGAGGCGGGGCCCCGTTGGTGGCCTGTGGCCCCCGGTCTCTGGCCCGTGGCGGCCGACCTCCCGCCTCCGGCCTCCGACCTCCGGCCTCCGACCCGGTCAGCCGATCCGTCACATCAACCACGGCCTGCTGCAGGTACGCCGCCATCCGCTCCTCGTCCTCGCGGATCTCGCGGGCGAGGCGTGCTGTGGTTTCGTCGCCCTCGGCCTCGGCCAGGCGCTCGATCGCCGTGTATGTGGCCACTTCCAGCGCCTCGCTGGCGGACTCGGCGCGCACGTTGCGGAGCACGCGGTCGGCCGCTGGGGACTCCGGTCCGCGCAGGATGGTGAGTGGCAGGCTCACCACGGACAGCATCATCCGGGTGGCGCCGCGAGCCATTCCGAGGCCGAAGCCCACAGGCGCCGCGAGCAGCGAGATCGCCTGGCGGAGCGGGTCGCCCCCGCTGCGATCGAGCTCGGCGATGCGCGCCGCGAGCATCCGCCCGTGGGCGCGCGTCTCCTCGAGGTGCTGTTCGAGCCGCGCCCGGTGCTCGCCGGGTGGCGTGGCGGCGATGTGCGCCTGGAGCGTCTGCGTGAGCGCGGCTTCGGTCGCGCGCGCCTCGCGGAGGTACTGGACGAGCAGGTCGCTCATCGGCATTTCCTTCCGTGACGGGGGTGAGGATTCGGCGGGTGCTGAAGGCTTGCCCGGTTGCTATTCGGGTTTAACCTGCGATGGCCGGGCTACCCTTGTCAGGCAATGGGACTGATTGCGTTTCTCATCTGGCTCGCCGTCACAGGTCTCGTGATCGGCGCCCTGGCGCGCCTGGCGCTGCCCGGCCCGGATCCGATGGGCATCGGGCAGACGATCCTGGTGGGGCTCGGAGGCTCCTTCATCGGCGGGCTCATCACCTCGCTGATCGCGGGGCGCAACGCCTGGAGCTTCCTCGTGGCCGTGGCCGTGGCCACCGGGATCGTGTACCTCATCCGGCGCTCGCGCGGCGGGTCGCTGTTCAACCCGGGCACCTACCCGGGCCGCCCTCGCCGCCGCTTCTAGCCGCTTGAGTTGAGGTGCGGCCGGATGGCGCGCGCCGCGGCCAGCACCTCCCGAGCCGACGGGTTGTCGCCCGATCCCTCGGACAGGTAGGCGTAGCGCACCGAGCCGTCAGGCGCGATCACGAGCGCCCCGCCGAGCTGCGCCGCGTGTGTCCTGATCCGGCCCTGGTTCACCGCGATGCTGCCCTGCCTGATGCGCGACCCGATTGTGGCCACAAGCCCGCGCCAGATCTGGAGCGGGCCGATCACCTCGCTCAGCGTGGCCACCTTCGCGCCCGCCAGCTCGTAGACCTTGCGGTCCGGGTCCAGCAGCAACCGGAGGTCGACGTTCTGCTTGTGCAGGAACTCGCGCGCCATCTCCGGAGTGCCGAAGCCGATCACCGCCAGCTCCACATCCGCCTCCTCGAAGTCGTGCCGGTGGTTGTGGATGTCCACGGCGAGCTGCCGGCAGAACACGCAGCCGAAGTGGCGCAGGAAGACGAGCACAGCCGGCCGGTCGCTCCACAGGTCACCGAGCCGCACCTCGCGCCCCTCGGTGTCGCTCAGAACGACGTCCTCGAGCACGCTCGCGTCGCTGGGCGGGCGGGTGTTCTGGCGAACCTGGACCGCGTCGAGCATCGGCGTGGAGAGTAACGCCACGGTGGTACGCTCGCGCCGACGCCGATGGATCTCGCTCAAACTACCCCGAGCAATGGCGAGGCCGAGGTCGCGGTCCCGCCCACGGGAGACCTCGAGTCCCTGCTCGCCGCCACCGAGAGGGCAGCCGAAGAGCTGAAGACGAGGGCGCGCGAGGAGATCGACGCCGCGCTCGGAGACCTCACCACGCTCGTCGCGGAGCTCCGCGACGCCGCCGACCGCCTCGAGGAGCGTCTCGCCGGAATCCGGGACAGCACGGGGGCCGGCCCGCCCGCTCCGCCCGAGCCGGACCACCTGCGGCGCGCACGGCTCGTGGCCGTGAACATGGCCGCCAACGGCGCCTCGCGCGCCGAGACCGCCCGCTACCTCGGCGAGCGCCTCGGCATCCGGGATCGCGAGGCGCTGCTCGATTCCGTGTACGAGTCGCTCGGCGGCGCCTGAGCGCCGATCCTTCCGCCCGCGTGGCTACTCTCGCGCGCGATGGCTCTCCACGCGCCGCTGCGCCGCATCGGCCGCGAGGCGCGAAAGGTCGTCCGCGCGGACACGGCAACCCACCTGCACCTGCGCGAGCGCCTGGCGTCGGTGTTCATGGCGTCGCTCGTGCTCGACCTGATCGCGGCGGTGGCGATCTACTTCCTGGAGCGCGGCAAGACGGTGACCGGCATCCACACCTTCGGCGACGCGCTGTTCTGGACGAGCGCGCAGCTTCTCACCGTCTCGTCGCAGATGCCCAACCCCGTGACCACGGGCGGCAAGATCATCGACCTCTTCCTCGAGTTCTGGGCGATCACGGCCGTGACCGCGGTGGCGGGCTCTTTCGGCGCCTTCTTCCACAGGCGGGGGATGGAGCGTGATCCACTCGCGCCTGCGCGCTCGCCTGTGGGGAGTGGGGGTACGGAGTAGGGAGAGCCTTGTCCGCGTCACGGTGCCTCAGCCCGCTACGTCTACTGCGGCAATAAGGAGCAGCATCAACGTGGGAACCCACCCCGGGCGACCGCCGTACTCCCTGCTCCCACTTCCACTCCCTACAGGCGAGCGCGCGAGCGGGAGTAGAACCGTCGCGCCAGCTGCCTGAACAGCCCGCCGTCGTCATCCGCGGAGAGCGAGCGGCGCTTGTTTCCGTCGATCGGCGCCGGGTTCGTGACGCCGTCGTGCTGAGCGTCGCAGGCGCAGGTGGTGCCATCCGCGCCGCCGCCGAACAGGAACGCGATCACTCCCGCGCGCCGGTAGGCGGCAAGGTGCTTCGCGCTGTGCCGCCCGAGCAGCCACTCCACCCGGTTGTCCTGGAAGTGGCCCCACGTGTTGTTCTCCGCCCTCATCTGCCGGTTGCCCAGCGGGATCTGCCACATCACGATCCGCTGGCGCGCGGCGCGCGAGTACGTGGAGAGGAAGCGCACGTTGCGCGCGAAGTCCGCGGCGTTCCACCAGGACGCGCCGCCGTCCCCGTAGATCCTCTGCTTGAAGCCGGAGTCGCGGTCGGAGAACTCGGCGAACGTGAGGTCGAAGTGGGTGTGGAGCGAGCGGTAGAACGCGGCGGCCCGGCGTCCAAGCCTTCGTACGGCGGCGGCCGGAGGATCGGACAGCGCGATGTCCACCTTCGTCCCCCACACGCTGAGGTGGTAGGCGAGCAGCACGCGCGGCGCGTACCGGTCGCGCAGCCGCTTGACCGCCCGAGCGAACCCCGCCGCGGTGTCCGGCAGCCCCTTCAGCTCACGCATTCCCGCCGCTGACACGAGCGCGGGCACCGTGGACGCATCATTCGCCCGCGACGCCTGCTCCACGTATCCCCAGAGGTCCGGCTCCACGTGCAGCACCACCCGGCGCCTGGTGGCGCCCGCACGCCGGAAGAACAGCTTGAGGTCCTCGAGCAGCGCGCCCATCGTGCCCGCGTTGTCGAGGTTGCCGAGGTCAGCCTGCAGCTCATCCCCCACGCCGCTCCCGGGCAGTGACTGGCGGATCATGTAGTAGGTGAACACCGGCGCGATGCGCCGCTTCACCGACTCCCGGATGTAACGGGTGACGAACGTCCCGCGCGGGTTCCACGTGGACCAACCGCCGCCCGTGTTCACCCCACCGGCGAGGTACTGATACCGAAACCGGAACGGCGCCTTGCGCCGCAGCGCGGCCGCCCCGCCAGGCCCATCAGCCAGCCCGAGCTCGAGCCGATGCGAAGGCCACCGATGCGGCAGCGCCGGAAGCCCACGACCAGCCGCCGGAGGAGCAGTAAGCGCGACCAGGACCGCGACGGTCAGCGCCACAGCCTCTGACCTATGACCTCTGACCTATGACCTCCTTTCCCACATATGAACCGCACCCACATCCCGATACCCGAGCCGCTGATAGACCGGTCGCCCCCGCCTCGTGGCCTGCAGCGAGCTGGTGGTGCATCCGCGCCCCCGCGCCTCGCGCAGCGCGTGAATCATCAGCGCCGTGGCCAGTCCGCGCCCGCGCGCCTCGGGCAGCGTGGCCACGAGGTACACCCCGCACTCGCCGTTCTCCTCATAGGTGAGGACGGTGCAGGCCGGCAGCCCGTCGGCACGCGCCAGATACACGTGCGCCGGCTCCGGCGGCAGGCGCGTGAACGCCCGCTCGAAGTCCCCCGCGAACCCGTAGGCGGCGTCGTTCACGCGAGCTGCCGCCGCCATGTCGGGCTTCACGATGTCGAGCTCCACGCCGCCGGCCGCGGGCAGCTCGAGCCCCGCGAGGTCGAGCACCATCGCCGCCGGGCGCGCGTCCAGCCGGTGGTCCGCCTGCTCGAGCAGCTCCGCCGCCTCGACGTCGTATTCCGGAACCCAAACGGTCCAGGCGCGCACTCCGGCTCGCTCGTACTCCTCCGCCACGCTGTCGAGAGCACCCGCGAGGGCGCCGGCGTCCGAGTACACCACGCAGTTCACCACCGAGCGGTCCGGGCAGTCCGGCACCACCGCCGCGGTCACGCCCTCCAGCTCCACAACCCGACCACCCGAGGCATGGCTCGCGAGGCACGAGAACACGCCCGCCATGTTCGCGAGCATCCGCGGCCAGGCTGCCGAGCTCAGCTCAGCCCCAGACGAAGGGCGGGTACTCGGTGGTCATGAAGGCGGCGTACGCATAACCGCGCGTTAGCCAGCGCTGGGACACCACGACGATGTCGAACATGCCGCGCGGGAACTTCCTGGTGAAGAGGATCGCGAAGAAGGCGAAGAACGCGAGGAGCTCTGCGATGTAGTTGAGGACCCCGGCCACGAACAGGTACGGGATGGCGAGGAGCCACGCCACGAGCGGCCGCCAGCGGTCCACGCCGTTCTCCGGATAGTCGACCTCGAGGGTGACCGGATAGCTCGGATCGGGCTCGAGCTTGAAGGGCGGATACGGGTCGACCATCAGGTAGACGTAGGCCGTGACGCGCGCATGCCAGCGCAGGACGCTGACGACGAATTGGAACAGAGCCGGCGGGTAACGGCGCGTGAAGAGCACCGCGAAGAACGCTGCGATGAGCACGAAAAACGCGGCGAAGTAGAGGATGAAGAGCAGGATGTAGTGCGGGATCGCCAGCAGCCACTTGACGAGCGGTAGCCAGCGGTTGAGCGGCTCTTGGTACTCGATGTCGAGCCGGGCGGGATATCGCTGCGCTTCGGCCGGAGTGTAAGCGGCCTCCATTGCGTCTTTATAACCGCCGGGGCGGCGGCAGGGCAAGCCCGGCTAGCCGAACGTGAACGAATAGGCGGAGACGCCGGTCTGCACCCGCAGGCTCAGATAGCCGCCGCCGGGCGACTTGAGGTTCACCACGTTGTAGAGCCGCTGGCGGTTCACGTCGACCAACCCGCCGTGCACATCGGCGCCCGCGGCGTCGGCGGGAATGGGCTTGCCGTCCAGGAGCACGCGCACGAGCGCGCTGCGGCCGCGTGGCGGCCCGAGCACCACGTACACGCGCTGCGCCTGGAAGTCGAGGTTGATCGAGGCTCCGCGCAGCGCGGTGCCGGACTCCTTCGTCTCGTTCCACACGCCGCCGAGCGCGAACTCGTTCAACCCGAGCCCGTTCGGAGGCGGGCCGTAGTCGTGGATCCCCTTCACCGGCCCGTTCGTGTAGCCGTCGGCCCGGTCGGTGCCCACGTAGGTCTCGGGGGTCGCCACGCGCGGCGGCGTGAGCGCGTGCACCTTCGCGAGACCGCGCACCAGATGCGTGTCGCCACGCTCGGCGAGCAGCGTGCGGATCGCCTGCTCGTCCTTGCCGTAGTCGCCCTCGCCGAAGTGCGTGTAGCGCACCCGGCCGCGCGCGTCGATCAGGTACTCCGCGGGCCAGTACTGGTTGCCGTACGCGGTCCACGTGCCGTAGTTGTTGTCCTGCACGACGGGGTAGTGGATGCCGTCTGTGGCGATCGCGTGCTTCACGTTGCCGGTGTCGCGCTCGAATGGGAACTCCGGCGTGTGCACCCCCACGATCGTGAGTCCCGCCTTCTCGTAACGAGCGTTCCACGCGTTCAGGTACGGCAGCGTGCGGATGCAGTTGATGCAGGTGTAGGTCCAGAAGTCGATGAGCACCACCCGCCCGCGCAGCCGCGCGAGAGAGAGCGGCCTGCCGCCGGTGTTGAGCCACGGGCCGGAGATCGCGAACTCCGGCGCGCTGCCGAGAACGGGCAGCCCATCGGGTCGCGCGCCCGGAGGGCCATGAGCGACCCGCGCCGAGCTGTCGAAGCGGGGCTTGCCACGCAGGCGCGCGAGCCGCGACTCGATCGGGTGTGAGGTCTCGAGCGAGTTGGCAGGGTCGATGAGGGCGGTGGGCAGGTGCCGCGCCAGCGCGTTCTCGAGCTTCACGTCGAGCATGCTGGCCATCGCCACCGCGGTGACCAGCATCACCACGCCCATCGTGCGCTGAAGGCGCAGGCCGCGGCCGGCGGCGCGAATGCGGTCCGCCACCTTGCGGCCCCCGAGTGCCAGCACGAGCAGCACGAGCGCCGAGCCGGCGGCGTAGGACAGCGCGATGGCCACCAGCCGCACGGACGTGCCCTGGGTGGCGGACACCGAGATCACGGCCGCGAGGATCGGGCCCGCGCACGGCGTGTAGGCGAACCCGAGCGCGCCGCCCACGCCCACGCCACTCCAGAACCCGTCGCCTCGGCTGCGCGGGCCAAAGCGCGCGAGGCGCGACAGCGGGGCCTCGATGCGGGCGGCCGCACCGGGCAGGAGCAGCGACAGTCCGAAGGCGATCAGCACCACCTCGGCGAGCACCCGAACGCCGCTGCCGGCAACCCCCACGCCCTTCACGAGGGACGCCAGCGCCACCACCGCTATCGTGAAGGTGAGCGCGAGCCCGAGGACGATGCCAACGGGCCGCCGCCGCCCGCCCACGGCGCTGGCGGAAAGCAGCGCAGGCAACACGGGCAGGACGCACGGCGTGACCGCCGTAGCCGCCCCGGCCACCACCGCGAACAGCATCAGCAGCAGCATCGTTGGTCGTCCACTATCGCGCCCGCGCGTTACATGCGCGTTAAGCGTCAGATCGGCATAGGCTGGACCCAGGACTCGAATAAGGAGGAGCAATGCCTGGCCAGCCGTTCTCCTGGGAAGGTCTCGACAAGTTCAAGCGGAACGGTCGCTTCATCGCCCACTACCCGCCGAACGTGAAGGCGTTCTACTCGCCGGACGACAACATCCACGGGCTGCTGCAGAGCCTGCTCGCCAGCGCCGAGCAGTCGATCGTCCTGAACATGTTCGGCTACGACGACACCGACCTCGACGCGATCATCAAGACGAAGCTGAAGGACGAGCACGTGTACGTGCAGATGAGCCTCGACCGCAGCCAGTCGAAGAGCGGAAAGACCGAGCGCCAGATCCTCGCCGCCTGGGATAACGACTACTTCGGCAACTCGATCGCCATCGGCACGAGCTCGAAGCATGCGATCTCGCACCTGAAGATGGTGATCGTGGACGGCATCTACACGGTGAAGGGGAGCACGAACTGGTCGCTCGGCGGCGAGCAGAAGCAGGACAACGAGCTCACCGTCTGCAACAGCGCCGTGGTGGCGGCGGAGGCACGCGCCGTGCTCGACCGAAACCACGACTTCATGCTCAAGCAGATGGCCGCCGAGGCCGCCGCTGCGGGTGACGGCAAGGCGCCGAAGACCGGCACGAGGCGCTTCATGCGTGCCGCTGAGGCCGGCGGAAAGACCGGCTAGCCGATCGGCGCCGAGGCGCAGACCGTTTAGATTTCCGGGCAGTGCCCGAGCTCACGGTCTACGAGAAGCCCACCTGCACCACCTGCCGCAACCTCGCCATGCTGCTGCAGGAGCGGGGCATCGAGTTCGAGCGCGTGAACTACCACGTGGACCCGCTCCCCGAGGACAAGATCCGCGACCTCCTGAGGAAGGCAGGCGCACGCCCACGCGACGTGCTGCGCAAGAAGGAGCCGATCTACAAGGAGCTGGGCCTCGACGAGCGCGAGGTGAGCGACGACGAGCTGATCGGCCTGATGGTCGAGCACCCGCAGCTACTGCAGCGCCCAATCGTGGAACGCGGCGACAGAGCCGTACTCGCCCGCCCGCCGGAGCGTGCGCTGGAACTGCTCGACTAGAACGACAAAGGCCCGCCAAAAGGCGGGCCCCTGACAACGACGGTGTCCCGGCCTCAGATGGCCTGGACGTTTACTGCCTTCGGTCCCTTGTCGCCGGCCTCGGCGTCGTAGGAGACCTTCGAACCTTCGGCGAGCGAGCGGTAGCCGTCGCCGATGATCCCTGTGTGGTGGACGAAGAGGTCCTTGCCGCCGTCATCGGGCGTGATGAAGCCAAAGCCCTTCTCGTCGCTGAACCACTTGACTGTGCCGTTAGGCATGCCGTGTTACCTCCACGGTTTTGTGTGCTGCGCTACGCGGAGGTTGATCCAGCGACGCCTGCACTGCTTTTAGCCGAGTCCAATCCCGGCCCTGCTAAAGCGGACGGTAGCAGTGAAATGCCCTGCGCGCGAGTCAGGACGCCTTGCGCGAGCGCGCGGACGGCTTCGCCCGCAGGCCGTCGAGCAGGATCTCGAGATGCCGGCTCCAGTTGCATTCGGTCGCCAGCGGCCCGCTCATAGAGGCGCACAGGCCCCCCATCAGCATGCCCAGCTCCTCAACCCTGAAGTCCTTGCGCAGCGTTCCCTGCCGCTGAGCGCGCTTCACGAGCTTGTCGATCACGGCGTTGAGCTCCGCCCTCGCGGGCTCCGCATGCTCGAAGGCGGCGCTGGTGGTGCGCAGCGCGTCCTGGAGCGCCACGTTCTCGGCCATCTTCGCGGCCGTGGCGCGCAGCAGCTTGGAGAAGCCCTCCCAGGCGTCCTCCTCGTCAAGCGCCTCGCGGGCGTACTCGGCGAACGAGCGGAACTTCTGTGTCACAAGCTCGCCCATGAGCACGTCTTTGTTGGGGAAATGGCGGTAGACCGTCCCCACACCCACGCCGGCCCGGCGCGCGACGTCGTCCATCTGCGCGTCCGCGCCCTGCTCCGCGAACACCTCGGCGGCGGCCTCGAGGATGCGCTCGCGATTTCGGCGAGCGTCGGCTCTCAGCTGTCGAATTGCGGGATCGGCGTGCGTCGTCATCTGTGACGAGAGTTTACTTGACAAACGGAACCGTGGTTCATATTCTGCGATAAACCTAAGCGGAACCGGACCTCGACTTCCAAATAGTTATCAGGAGCACAAGATGACTTCCCCCACACTCACCTCTAGACAGAAGGATCTGGCGCTCGTGCTGCTCGCGGTCACGCAGTTCGTGATCGTGCTCGACGCTTCGATCGTCAACGTCGCGCTGCCCTCGATCGGCCGCGCGCTCGACTTCTCGCAGGACAACCTGTCGTGGGTCGTGAACGCCTACACGCTCACGTTCGGCGGTTTCCTGCTGCTCGGCGGCCGCCTGGCCGACCTGCTGGGGCGCCGCAGGATCTTCATCGGCGGCCTCGTCCTGTTCTCGGTGGCGTCCCTCCTCGGCGGCCTCGCGCAGTCGGACACGTGGCTGATCGCGGCGCGTGCCGTGCAGGGCCTCGGCGCCGCGCTGATCTCCCCCGCCGCGCTATCGCTGATCACCACGATCTTCAGCGAGGGCGCCGAGCGCAACCGCGCGCTCGGCGTCTGGGGTGCGGTGGCCGGCTCCGGCGGCGCGGCTGGCGTGCTGCTCGGTGGCGCGCTCACCCAGTGGATCAGCTGGGAGGCCGTGCTGTTCGTGAACGTGCCGATCGGCCTGCTGGCCGCGCTCGCCGCTCCGCGGCTGCTTCCCGAGAGCCGTGACACGCGCCAGCGCTCGTTCGACGTCCAGGGCGCGGTGCTCGTGACTGGCGGCCTGGCGCTGCTCGTGTACGCGCTGGTGGACGCCAACAACGCCGGCTGGGGCACGTTCCATACGATCGGCCTCGGCGCCATCGCGCTCGCCCTGATCGGCGCGTTCGTGGCCTGGGAGGCACGTGCCGCCCATCCGATCATGCCGTTCTCGATCTTCCGGCTGCGCACGCTGCGCGGAGCGAACGTGATCGGCCTGCTGCTCGGCCTCTCGCTGTTCGCGATGTTCTTCTTCCTGTCGCTGTACATGCAGCAGGTGCTCGGCTTCGACGCGCTCAAGACCGGAGTGTCGTACCTGCCGCTCGCGCTGATGATCATCGCCTCGGCGGGCGTGGCCTCGCAGCTCACCACGCGGATCGGCTTCAAGCCGGTGCTCATCACCGGGTTCCTGATGCTCACCGGCGGGCTCGTGTGGTTCAGCCAGGTGTCGGCCGGCGGCTCGTACCTCGGTGACGTTCTGTTCCCGTCGCTCGTGGTGGGCTTCGGCCTCGGGCTCGCGTTCGTGTCGGTGACCATCGCTGCGGTGATGGGAACGAAGCCGGACGAGGCGGGCCTGGCGTCAGGTCTGATCAACACGTCGCAGCAGGTGGGCGGCGCGCTGGGTCTGGCGATCCTGTCAGCCATCGCCACCGCTCGTACGAATCACGTGGTCGCTGGAGGCGGCCACAGCCAGGGCTACGCGCTCACGGCCGGCTTCCAGACAGCCTTCCTGGTCGGAGCGGCGTTCACGCTGGCGGCGGCCCTGCTGGCGGCGGTGATGATCTCGTCGGCCGACAGCCGCGCTCATGCTGAGGCGGCCCAGGCCGGCGAGGTGGCACCCGTGGCGGCCTAGGTCTCCCCCTCCTAGGCGGTCCCGGCCGTCCGCAGGCTCCGATCCGGATTACGGGGCCCGAGCCCGAAGCGGGGCTCGGGCCCCTCTCGTTCTGTGAGCCAGGCGAGCATGTGCTCCGCCAGCGCGGGGCCGTGCTTGAAGCCGTGGCCCGAGCCACCGCCGTAGATCCACACGCTCGTTCCGTGCTCCGGGTGCGGCGCCGCGATGAAGTGAGTGTCCGCCGTGAGGCTGTACTGGCACACCGCCACGCTGCCGAGCGGCGCCTCCGCGAGCTCGGGGAATCGAAGGCGCGCGTAGTCCCTGGCCCGCCGCTCATTCACGGGGGCGTGCGTGCGCGGCCAGGTATCCGGATCGAGCGTCAGGCCCTCCACGTCGGGAGCCACCTTCACGCCATAGCCGTCGAGTGAGCCGAGGCCGTATGCCGCGCCGTCATAGTCCACCCAGCCGGGCACCCGCGGCGTGTTCCACTCGCGCGGCGCGGTGAAGAAGAAGAGGTCCTGCTGGGTCACCCGCAGCCGCACGACATTCGGGAACAGCCCGGCGAGCCAGGCGCCGCACGCCCACACCACGCGGTCGGCCTCCAGGCGGCGGCCGTCGTCCAGCTTGACCGCCGCGCCATCGGGCCGCGCCTCGCGCAGCTCGAGCCGCGCTCCACGCTCGCACGCTCGCCTCACGAGGGCGCGGGTGGCGCGCTGCGCCCGCAGGATGCCGGCGAGGGGCTCGTGAAGCACGAATGCGAGGCCGTCCGTGCCAAGGCTCGGGAAGAGCTCGGCGGCACTTTCCGGTGTTCGGCGCTCCACGGGCACGCCGGCTTCCCGCAGCACGCGCTCGCTGTCGGCCTCCCATCCGTCCTCGCGGCGAGCGAACCACACGAGGCCGGATTCCACGAGCAGGTCGGGATCGAGCTCCTGCCACAGCTCGCGGGCCCGCCAGGCCGAGCGCGTGTACCAGGCATCGTCGCCGTGCGAGAAGCGCATGAGGCGCGACTCTCCACCGGACTCCGCACGGCCGTGACCGGGCTCGTCCCGGTCCACCAGCGTCACGTCCCAGCGCTCGGCGGCCAGCCTGTCGGCCAGCGCCGCTCCGAACACTCCCGCTCCAACCACGATCGCGGACGGCATCGCCGCGATCGTAGCCAGCGGCGGCCTACGGCCCCGTCCACCCCCACGCGTAGCAGGGGTGATCGCCGCACACGTCCACCACCTGGCCGCCCGGCTGCAGGAAGTCCGACTTCTGCAGCCGGTTGGACGCCTCGGAGCGCGGCGCCTCGTGAGGGTCCTGCCCGCCGCGGTCCGGCAGCTCTCCGAGCGGCGGCGGGTCGGTGCCCTGGGCGCCGCCGTTGCGCGTCGGGCCGATGTCCCACACCACGAGCGCCGAGCCGTCGTACGGGAAGCTCGTGATCGGCGCGACTCCGAAGTAGGGCGTGACCTCCGGCGAGCGGCCCGGGTCGAGCGCGGGCGTACGCAGCCGTGCACCGATCGTCCGAGCCTCAACCTCGGTCGCCCAGTTCGTCACCTGATGGTCGCCGAACGCCATCTCGAGCAGCACCTTGTGCGCCGGCGTGTTCGGGTACGGGCGGCTCGTCATGTGCTCGGCATAGCCGTCCGAGTCGCCGCGATCCCAGAGCATCTGAAGCATCGAGATGATGAGCGGACGCTCGAGCTCGCTCGGATAGGCCTTGTAGAGCACGGCGGCAAACGGATCGAAGTCCGAGCTGCGACGGATCAGCAGACTGTAGTTCATCCCGGGCACGCCGAGCACCGCGTGGTCGAAGTCCGGCGCGAGCGCCGTGAGCGCGCCGCCCTCGATCCCGCCCTGGCTGTTGCCGTCGTAGAAGAGGTGCGACGTTTCGATCGCCGGCTTACCGCCGAGCTGGAAGGCGCTGTTCGATGCGAAGCCGTCCGGATGGATCATCAGCCGGCCGAGGTACATGAAGTTCACGTACGCCTGCTGCATGCGGTCCGGGATCGTGTTGAAGCGCGAGAGGTCGGCGAGGGCCGAGAACGCGTTGGGTAGATCGGCCTCCGCCATTCCCACCCAGTCGGTCGCGCAGAACACGAAGTCGTGCTCGTTCGCCATCGACTCCACGTTCCCGGCGGTGACCTCGCTCGCGCTGCCGAACAGGCCGTGCCCGTACAGCGAGGCCCTCGCGGGCGCGTCCGCGGCGGCGCGCGGGATGATGCAGTCGAAGTTCGCCGCCATCGTGTTGCCCGGCAGCCGCAGCGGCGTGTCCGAGCCGGGCGCGAAAGCCATGCTCGCGCCCGGCGGGCAGCCGGGCGCGTTCAGGTAGCACGGCACGAGAAACTCGCCCTGAACCTCACGGGCGACATTCGCGTTCTGGTCCGGAGTGAAGTCGGTGGTCTGGGTGACAGTGAACGTGGGGGCTGCGCCCTGCACCTTCATGTCGCGCAGGTTCGTGTCGCCGAGCTGCTTGAACGCGTCGTCGCGCATGTAGAGCGCCCGCTCCGACAGGTTCTGCCTGCTCGCCACCGTGAAGTCCCAGGCGAGGTAGAGGCTGCCGCGAGCAATGCCGGCTTTGGCCAGCCTGCGGAAGATCCACTCCATGTGCGGCCGGCGCGCCTCGAACGACGGGTCGCTCGTGGCGATCCGGTCGCGATACTCACGGAACGGGAGCTGCGCCTGGATCGGGTCGCCGTTCGCGTCCCGCAGGTTGCGCAGCGCGACGATGTAGTGGTGCCCCTCCTGCCAGTTCACGGCTGGATGGATCAGCAGGTTGCGGTCGGTGTCCGCCGCGGGGTTCGCGTCAACCTCGGACCAGATGAGCCGGCGCTTGAGCGTGGCGGCGTCGATCACCACCACCGGCTGGTTCGCGTCGAAGCTGCGCGCCACGTCCGAGATGGGCACCGCGCCGGTTGCGTCGAACGCCTTCTGGTTGTCGAGCCCCGGCACGTGCGTGACGATCTCCTGCCCGGGGCTGAAGCCGTCGTTCATGTTGTACGGCGCCGGGTCGATCGGCTTCTCGGCCACGTTGCGCGGCATGTCCGCCAGCCGGAAGTCGATTCGCAGCCCGGTGGGCGTGGACGGGTCCGCCTTCGTGAAGAGGTCGTTGGGGAACGGCAGCATGCACGCCGCAGGGTCCAGCGGATCGCAGTTGGTCACCGCATTCGCCGCCCGCGCCGGAGCGGCGGCCACGAACAACGTGAACACGACGAGCGGCGCGAGCCGCGCCGGCCATCTCCCCATCTATTCCCCCTACTGTCGTACCCCTGCCGGCGAAAGGTAACGGACCGCGACGCTGCTTACGCCAGTTGCCGCCCAACGAGCTCGGCATGCGCCGCCACGCTTTCGGCGAAGCGCTGGAAGTCGCGCGCGTAGAGCTGCTGCGGCCCGTCGCACAGCGCAGCATCGGGATCCTCGGCCACCTCCACGATGATGCCGTCGGCTCCCACCGCGGCGGCCGCGCGCGACAGGGGCTCCACGAGTCGCCTGTCGCCGGAGGCGTGCGAGGGATCGACGATCACGGGCAGGTGCGTGTGCAGCTTGAGGTACGGCACCGCCCCGAGGTCGAGCGTGAAGCGCGTGGCGGTCTCGAACGTGCGGATGCCGCGCTCGCACAGCATCACGTTCTCGTTTCCCTCCTTGAGGATGTAGTCCGCCGCCATCAGGAGCTCGTCCACAGTGGACGACAGCCCGCGCTTGAGCAGCACAGGCTTGCCCAGCTTGCCCACCACCTCGAGCAGCCCGTAGTTCTGCATGTTGCGCGCGCCCACCTGGATCACGTCCACGGCCTCGGCCATCGCATCCGCGTGCGCGGCGTCCGTGAGCTCGCTCACCACGGGCAGGCCCGTTTCCTCGCGGGCCTCGCGCAGGATCTCGAGCGCCGGCACGCCGAGCCCCTGGAACGAGAACGGCGAGGTACGCGGCTTGAACGCGCCGCCGCGCAGCATCGACGCGCCGCCCCGCTTCATGGCGGTGGCCACAGCGAGCGTCTGCTCGCGCGACTCCACCGTGCAGGGGCCCGCGATGAGGCAGAAGGTGTCCCCGCCCCCCACGCGCCGGCCATCCACGCTCACGATGGTCGGCGCGTGGTGCGATAGCTCGCTCGACGCCAGCTTGTACGGGCGGCTGATCGGAATCACCTGATCCACGCCCGGCATGCCCTCGAGCGCGAGCGCGCGCACGCCCTCGGGATCGCCCAGCGCGCCGATCGCCGTGGTGAGCTCGCCGGGCATCACCCTGGCGTGCACGCCCGGAACGGTCTCGAGCCGCGCCACCACGGCCTCGATCTCGGCCTGGGTGGCCTGGGGTGTCATCACGACCATCACGGCGGCTTATTTTGCCGCCTCCGTCTACGCGGCAGCGAGCGCGGAGCCCTCGAACTCCGCTCCGAGGCGGCGGGCCTCGGCGCGAGCGGCCTGCCGCAGCGCGTCCGCGTCGGCCGTGGCGATCGTGGGCTGGAAGCGCACCTCGGTCACGTCCTCGATTCCCGCGAAGCGCAGCCAGTCGTTGAAGTAGGTCGCGTGGAAATCGGTGCCGAACCCGGGGCCGCGGCCGGGGCCGTACACGCCGCTCGTGTAGATCACCGCCGCCCTCCTGCCGGTCAGGAGCCCGGTGTAGCCCTTCTCCGGGTCGAAGCCGAAGATGAGCCCAGGCTGGCTGATCGTGTCGATCAGGTGCTTCAGCGGCCACGGCACGCCGTGGTTCCACATCGGGACGGTGAAGAGGTAGCGATCGGCGGCGTTGAAGCGTTCGAACACGCGCAGCACATCCGCCCACGCGGCGCCGGGCTCCCCCTGCGGGCGCTGGCCGGCGAACACGCTCATCTTCGCCTCCACGCCCGCGGGCCCATAGACCGGCAGCGGCTCGCGCCAGAGGTCGAGCACGTCCACCTCCACCGCCGGGTTCGCCTGCCGGTACGACTCGAGGAACACGTCCCCGAGCGCAGTGGACTCCGACCGCTCGCCCCGCGGCGAGCCGACCACATACAAGAGCTTGCTCATCGTGCCTCCAAAAGTAGTTGCATATGCAATCAGTGTATCGGCAACTATAATTCGTTGCGAGATGAAGATCACAAAGCCACAGCTCGACGCCTGGCGCGGGCTGCTGCGCGGGCAGGCCCTTCTGATCGAGGAGGTGGAGCGGGAGCTCGCAGCCGCCGGGCTGCCGCCGATCGGGTGGTACGACGTACTCACCGAGCTTGACAAGGCGGGCGGCCGCCTGCGCATCCACGAGCTGGCCGACGCCGTGATCCTCAGCCGCAGCGGCCTCACTCGACTGCTCGACCGGCTGGAGGCTGCCGGTCTGCTGCGGCGCGAGCCATGCGAGGACGACCGGCGCGGTACCCACGCGGTGATCACCCCGAGCGGGCGGCGGATGCTGGCACGCATGTGGCCCGTGTACGAGCGCTGCCTGGCCGAGCACTTCGCGCCGCATATCGGGAGCGCTGAGGCCCGAGCGCTCCGTTCCGCGCTCGAGCGCGTGACGAATTCCGTGAAGCGGAGCTAGCCCCGCTTACGCAGAACGCCGGCGGCCGCCTCGCCGCTGCCGTCGTCGAGCCATGCGTCGAGCAGGGGATCGCCCGCCTGCACGGCCGCCTCGATCTGCCGGAGCGCCTCGCCCCGCAGCTCCTGCTTCGTGCGGGCGTAGGAGTCGCCGCCGAACGCCGCCATCTCCTCGGCCACCGCGCAGGCTCGCTCCACCACGTCGTCCGCAGCGGTGAGCTCGTCCACCAGACCGAGCCGCAGCGCCTCCTCAGGCTCGATCAGGTGGGCGCGCAGCGCGAGCGCCCGCGCGGCCGGCGCCGCCAGCTCCGCGCGCACCAGCTGGATCGCGCCCACCGGATACGGCACCCCCGCACGCAGCTCGGTGAGGCCGAGCTTGCCTTCGGTGGCGCCCACGCGGTAGTCGGCGCAGAGCGCGATCACGAGCCCGCCCGCGATCGCGTGACCGGTCACGGCCGCCACCACGGGCCGCGGGAAGCAGTACCAGCCGAGCACGAGCCGGTTGATGCCCTCGACCATCGCGCGCTGGTCCTCGCGGCTCATCGCCGGCACCAGCTTGAGGTCCACGCCCGCGGAGAAGAAGCGCCCCTGCCCGGCCACCACCACCGCGCCCGGCGGATCGGCGATCAGCCCGGCGCGCGCCGCGTCGAGCTCAGCGAGCAGGGCTGGATCGAGCGCGTTCGCGGGCGGGCGATCGATGCGCACGACCGCGAGCTCTCCGCGCGACTCCACTGCCACGTGCGAGCCCACGCGGGAAGCGTGACACAACCCGCTCAGCGGGAGCGGCGGCGCGTGGTACCCGGCTTCGGCTCCGGTTCGCGGCGCTGGTCCTCGCCTCCCGCAAACAGCGCCGGGATCTGGCTGATCGCCCAGTAGACGAGCATCAGAACCGCGACGCAGATCGCGAGCGCGAGCGCGAGGTAGATCGTGGACACCGCCCACACGGCGATGAACAGGGCCACGGCGACGATCGGCCAGAGCGGAAACCGCCGGCGGCTCAGGGGATCATCTCCGCGGGCAGCCGCTTGCCGTAGTCCTGCGATGCGAGCGCGAGCTCCGACTGCTCGATCACGTCCACGCCGAGACCGTCCGCGATGTAGCGCACCCGGCGCTCGTGGTCGCGCCCGAGGTCCGCCAGGTACGCCAGCGCGCCGATGCGCGCGTGCTCGGCGCGCATGCCGTCACGGTGCACCTCGATCTTCCCCCACAGCGCCACGATGCCTGTGATGCGGTCGAGGTACGGAATCGGGCCGCGGCTGGGCGGCCGGTGGTAGGCGTAGATGCCGCACTTGCAGTCGGGATGCGGGGCGCGGTGAGGCTCGTCGAGCCAGCCCTTGCCGAAGAGCAGCGTGCGGTTGGCGGGGAAGCACTCCGCGTGCACCTCCGCCTCCTCCCAGCGCAGGGGGATGAACGGCGAGGAGAGGCGGTCGCGCACGAGGCGCCACTTGCGGAAGCCCACCACCGGCTCGATCAGATCCGGTGCGCAGGCGGTCAAGCCGGCACCTTCTCCGGTTCGCGCTGGGGTTCGGGCTCGGGCTCTGCGGGCGGTGCGGGCTCGGGCTCCGGAACAGGCTCGGGCCGCGGCGCCTCACGAGGAACCTGAATGGGCTCGACGGTGATCTCTCTTGCGGGACCCGGCAGTGTCGCCGCCGGGTCCTCACCCAGCAGTCGCATGCTCATAGGGTAGGGGCTAATCCGGCCGTTCAAATGCTGTCAATACCGCGTCAAGTACCCGGTCGGCGCCGAAGCGAACGAGATCGTCCGCGGGCAGACCCGTCTCGTCCTCGGCCTGCGC
Organism: Thermoleophilaceae bacterium; assembly: GCA_036378175.1. Lineage (GTDB taxonomy): Bacteria > Actinomycetota > Thermoleophilia > Solirubrobacterales > Thermoleophilaceae > JAICJR01. The sequence continues at coordinate 142,018 of DASUWY010000051.1, read as the reverse complement.
GACCGCCGCGCGCGCCTCCTCGTCGCTCGCGATTCTGGAGGTGTTGAGCGCCACGGCGGCCACCCGTGCGGGACGCAGCGGGCGCGTGACATTCTCGTAGGCCTCGATCAACTCCGGCAGCGAAGGGAGCGGCAGGTCCGGATAGCCGGAGAAGTGGGTGGCGCCCGCGCGGTGCGCCAGGATGAGCAGGTCCGGCGATGAGCCGTGGAGCAGCCCGAGCGTCACTGCCGAGTAGGCCGGGTGAAACAGCGAGCCCTGGCCCTCCACGAACAGAAGCTCTCCGCGCTCTCCGCCCTCGTCCACGAGCCGCTCGGCCGCGCCGGCCACGTAGTCGGCCAGCACGTGGTCCACGGCTATGCCCCAGCCGGCGATCGCCACACCGGTCTGGCCGGTGGGCACGTAGACGGACTTCAGACCGCGCGCGCGAGCCGCCGCATCGAGCTCCACGGTCACCGCCTTCTTGCCGATGGCCACGTCGGAGCCCACGCTGTGCACCACCCGCAAGCCGGGCCGCCGCGAGTTCGGCCCGCGCGGCACGCCGAGGTCCGCCGGCGGCAGCCGCAGGTCGCGCAGCTTCACGCCGTGGCGTTCCGCCGCTGCGGTGAACTCGGGATCGTCCGCGAGGATCGTGTGGAGCCCGGCCTCCACGTTGAGTCCCCGGTCGATCGCCTCGAGCACCAGTGCGCGCCAGGCCCCATCGAGCCTCCCGCCCGTGGGCGCCACGCCGATCAGCAGCGTGTTCGCTCCCCGCTCCACAGCCTCCGCGATCGTGGCCACGATCGGCACCGGCTTCTCGCAGAACGGCACAACCTCGGACGCGGTACGGCCGGCCTGGCTCGAGTCCACCACCGCCACCACCTCGCGCGTGCCGTAGCGGATCACGCCATGCGCGGTCTTCGCGTGGTGATCGTCGAACAGGCCCTCGGTGAGGACCGCGAGCCGCTCCGGGCCGCTCACGCGGGCCGCACGCCAAGCCCGGGATCGGCGGATGCGACCACCCCGCCGTCCCGGAAGCCGAGCCCGGTGAATGGCGAGTTGGAGATCAACAGGTGTCCATCGAGATCCACGTAATCGACGAGCGACGCTATCTGAGCCGCCGCCGCGATGCCAAGCTCGGACTCGATCATGCAGCCGAGCATCACCTGCAGGCCGAGCGCGCGGGCCGCGTGAATCATCCGGAGGGACTCGCGGATGCCGCCGGCCTTGGCGAGCTTGATGTTGATGCCGTCCGCGTAGGTGGCGACGCGCGCGACGTCGAGGAGGTCCTTGCAGCCCTCGTCGATCACGACGGGAATGCGCGGCTCGATCTCCCGCAGTGCTCGGAAGCTGTCGAGGTCGGCGGCCGGGAAGGGCTGCTCCACGAACTCCACGCCCATCTCCACGAGCACCGGCATCAACTCGCGAGCGGTCTCGAGGGTCCAGCCCTCATTGCCGTCGATGCGGATGCTCGCCGTGGTGTTCTCGCGCACGGCCTTCAGTCGCGCGAGGTCGTCGGGACCGCCCACCTTCACCTTGAGCACCTTGAAGCCGGCCGCGCGCCGGGTGCGGTCCGCGGTGCCCTCGATCGTGTCGATGCCGATCGTGTAGGACGTCGGCGGGCTCGCGGGCGACAGCCCGAACACGCGCCACAGCGGCTCCCCCAGGCGCTTGCCGACCCAGTCGTGCAGCGCGGCGTCGATCGCCTGCTTCGCCCCCTGCTCGCCCGGCCTCGTGGCCAGGCGGCTGGCGATGTACTCGCGCGCGTACGGGTCGCCACCGATCAGGGCCGGCGCCTCTTCTTCGAGGAAGGCCACCATCGAGTCCTGCGTCTCGCCCCAGTAGTCCACGGGCGCACCCTCGCCGTAGCCGACGATGCCGTCGTGCTCGATCTCCACCTGCACCACCTCTTCGACGTCGCGCGACTGCCGCGCGATCGTGAACGTCTCTGCGAGGAGAAGGGAGACCCTGTGGGCCCTCAGTTCCATACCGGTTGTGCCAACGTATCCCGCCATCGCCGAATGCGCGACCCCCGTACGTGCCCGTGGCCCGGGCCGCGTGAACCTGATCGGTGAGCACACCGACTACAACGGCGGGCTCGCGCTGCCGTTTGCCATCGCGCGCGGCGTGACGGTCACGGCCGAGCGCCTCGCTGGCGAGGTGGTGGAGGTCGAGGCGAGCGATCTCGGCGAACGTGACGCGTTCGCGCTCGCGGGTATCGAGCGGGCGCCCGGCTGGCGAGCATTCGCGCGCGGGCTGGTGGCCGAGTTGCGACCGGCCAGCGGCATGCGCCTTCGAATCGAGAGCGACCTGCCGCGCGGCGCCGGGCTGTCCTCTTCCGCCGCCCTCGGCACCGCCCTGGCGCTCGCCATCCTCGCGCTCGACGCCGGCCACGTGGACCGGCTCGAGCTCGCCCGCGTGTGCTCGCGTGTGGAGAACGAGTGGGTGGGCGCAAGCGCCGGGCTGCTCGACCCGCTGGCGGCGCTCTTCTGCGAGGAGGGACACGCGCTGCGCATCGACTTCCAGTCGCTCGAGCTGCGCCAGGTGCCGCTTGACCTGCGCGGCTGGACGCTCGCCGTGCTCGACAGCGGTGCGATGCGCGAGAACGCGAGCTCGGGCTACAACGAGCGGCGCGCGGAGTGCGCGCGCGCCTGCGAGGTGCTCGGCGTGGGGTCACTGCGCGAGGCATCGCCCGCGACGGTTGCGCGGCTGCCCGAGCCGCTGGCTCGCCGCGCACGCTTCGTGATCGAGGAGAACGCGCGCGTGGACGCGGCCGTGGCAGCACTCGTGAGCGGCGATCTCGCCGGCGTGGGCCGGCTGCTCGACGCCTCGCACGCCGGACTGCGGGACCTGTATGAGGTGTCCACGCCTGAGGTCGAGGCCGCGGTGGAGAAGATGAGAGGCCCGGGGGCCGCCGGCGCACGGCTCATCGGGGGCGGCTTCGGTGGCTCCGTTCTCGCGCTGTTCCCGCCGGAGCGGGAGCCACCACCGGAGGCCTTCGTCGTGCAGCCGGGGGCCGCCGCGCGGCTCGTGTGAAACGAAGCGCCGCCGCCCGGGACCAACGGCGATGAACTCCACAGCGCAGCAGATCAGCGGGCTGCTCCACGAGGCGGCCGAGACCCATCACCAGGTGTACCGGATCGTGGACGGCGAGGACCCGGACTGGGCCTCGTGGTACGCCGACTGGCTCGTGAACCTGTCCGAGCTTCCACAGCTCGTTGCGCCCGAGCCGGTGCGCAGCCACGTGGTGCACGCGCTCGTTTCGCTCGACCGCGAGTACAACGCTGCGGGCGCCGACGAGCGCTGGGAGGACTGGTACGCGGAACGTCTGGTCGAACGGCTCGGCGCCAGTTGAGCAGGGCGCCCCAGATGGGGCCATCGGGCGGGGGGTTACCCGAACCCCGGGGGTGGCGGCATGCCACACCGCGAGATGCCAGGCAGCCACCTTTTGAGAAAGCGCCGCGGCTGCGAATCTGCTCGCTATGCACGGCCGCCAGACTCGAGCCAATCAGATGGCCCTTGGTTGGGCTGGACCCTCGGTCTTCGTAGCCGCCGCTTTGCGCTGTCACCCCTAGCGCCCTTTTTTGAACGACTCCCCTTCCTCGCTCCCGCCCCTCCCCCGGCGGGAGCGAGGTGTTTCTGGGGGATGATGCGGCCCGATGCCGTTCCTCATCCTCCACGGCTGGCAGGGCTCCGGGCCGCAGCACTGGCAGACATGGCTGGCCCGCCGCCTGCGCGAGCGAGGCGAGCGGGTGAGCTACCCGGAGCTGCCCGAGCCGGACACGCCGCGGCTCGACCGCTGGCTGGCGGCGCTCGATGCCGAGCTCGCGCGTGAGGCGCGCGGGCTGGTGGTTCTGTGCCACTCGCTCGGATGCGTTCTCTGGCTTCAGCACGCGCGGCGGCGGGACGGCTCGCGGGTGGAGCGGGTGCTGCTGGTGGCGCCGCCGAGTCCGTCGGCGGAGCTGCCGGGCGTGCAGGGCTTCTTCCCGCTCGCGGTGGAGCCGGACGACGTTGCGCGAGCGGCGGGCTCCACCGAGATCGTGGCGGCGGACGAGGATCCGTACTGCCCCGAGGGAGCGTTGCGTCTCTATGGCGAGCCGCTCGGACTGCAGGTACGAGTGATCGCGGGGGCGGGGCACCTCAACACGGACGCGGGCTACGGGCCCTGGCCCGAGGTGGAGCGCTGGTGCCTCGGCTCAGCCGAGCACGGCGCCGAGGACTGAGTCCAGGTCCACGAGGTCGGGCAGCACGGCGTCCGCGCCGGAGTGGAGCAGGTCCTCCTCGCTGTAGGGGCCTGTGGCCACGCCGACGGCTCGCGCGCCCCCTTCGATCGCGGCCGCGACGTCGAGCGGCGTGTCCCCCACCAGCACGATCTCCCTCGCCTCGAACGCCACCCCGCGCAGGTCGAGCGCCTTGCGCCGCGCCACCCCCACGAGCTCGCCGCGAACGTGGTGGTCCGAACCGTACGCGCCGATCTCCATGTCCACCAGAACGTCGAGCCCGAACGCCCCGAGCTTCACGTGGGCGTTGGGTTCGATGTTGCCGGTGAGAAGGGACTGCGTCACGCCGGGCTCTCCGCGCAGCCGCTCGAGGGCCTCACGCACGCCGGGCAGCGCCCGGCCGCGCTCGCGCACCAGCTCTGACCGCTGTGCCATGGCGGCGGCGAGCGCGCGCTCGAACTCCGCCAGGAGCTGCTCGCCACCATCGATGCCCGCCACCCGCAGCAGGTCGAGCGCGATCTCCGGATCGGTCCGTCCGGCAAACGGCACGCGCCGCTCGACCGGCGAGCCCGTCACCTTCTCGAACGCTTCGAAGAACGCTTCGCCGCCGAGGCCGGCGGAGTCCACGAGGGTGCCGTCTATGTCCCAGAGCACGAGACGCGCCACGGCGGTAGCTTGCCGGTTCGTGACGGACAGGGTGATCGTCGTGCATGGCGGCTGCGGCAATCCGGCGGCGGGAGTGGTGCGCGATGAGGAGGCGTATCACCGGGCGATCGAGGACGCGCTCGCGGTGGGTGGCGACGTGCTCGAGCGCGGCGGCTCCGCGCTCGATGCGGTGCAGGCGGCGGTGGAGACGCTCGAGGATTGCCCGCTGTTCAACGCCGGGCGCGGGTCGGTGCTCACCTCCGAAGGGCGCGTGGAGATGGACGCGTCGATCATGTCGGGCGCGGACCTCGCCGCCGGGGCGGTGTGCGTGGTGACCGGCGTGCGCCATGCAGTGGCGCTGGCCAGGGCGGTGATGGAGAGGACGCGGCATGTGATGCTGGCTGGTGAGGGTGCCGAGCGGCTGGCCTCCGAGCTCGCGCTCGAGCTGTGCGATCCGGAGTGGTTCATCACCGAGCGTCAGCGTGAGCGCTGGATGGCTTCCAAGGGGACCGTGGGAGCGGTGGCTTTGGATTCCTCGGGGCACCTCGCCGCCGCCACGTCCACCGGCGGCGTGCGGGATCAGCTGCCTGGGCGCGTGGGGGATTCGCCTCTGATCGGAGCTGGCTGTTACGCCGATGACGCCACGTGCGCCGTGTCCTGCACCGGGGATGGCGAGGCGATCATTCGGTGCGCACTCGCCGCGGAGGTGTCGTCCTTGATGCGTATCGGTGGACTGACGCTTGCTGAAGCTGGTAAGCGTGCGCTTCAGCGGGTGGCTGCTTTACGTGGGGACGCCGGGTTGATCGCAGTGGATGGCGCCGGCAACGTGGCGTTGCCCGCCAACACCACGGTGATGCACCGGGGCGTGCGGCGCAACGGCGGCGAGCCGGAAACCGCCGTTTACGTGTGAACGAACCGGAGTTTTGGGGCTCCTGGCCCCAAAACTCCGGTCCGTTTGCTGCTACGCGCCGCTGACGAAGGCGGAGATGTTGGGCGTGCCGCGCCCCGTGGCGTAATCCCACCCCGGCGTGGCGGCATAGAAGCCGATCGCGCCGACGGTGATGTCGTTGAACGCCGACGCGGGCACCGTGTTGTAGATCACGGGTCCGGCGAATCCGAGTGAGCCGCCGTTGGCGCCCTGAGCGCGCGCCCAGATGCCCTGCCACGACGGAGCGCTCGCGCTCGTGCCGCCGATGATCTGCTCGGTTCCGTTCACGATCACTCGGTAGCCCGAGTTCGGGTCCGCGTCGAGCGACACGTCCGGCACGCCGCGGTTCACGCCCGTGAAGCTGCCGCCGGCGCCCGACTGATAGGCGGGCACGTTCTCGAAGAACGTGATGCCGCCGCCGCCCGCGTACCACGCGATCTCGTTCGGCCCCGGGCCGAGCACCGTGGTGCCGCCCACGCCCATCGCGTACTGCGACGCCGCCGGGTAGTTGGTGCCAGGCAGGCCCGCCGGCACGCCGTTCACGCCGATGATCACCGGGCAGAACGAGCCGGTGTCTCCGCTCGAGGTGAACAGCGTCTGGCCCTGCGCGGCGGCCTGCTCGAGCGCGTTGTCGAGCGGGCCCTGGAAGCCGGACACCTGGGCGAGCAGCTCGCACTCACCGGCCGAGAAGCTCGCCTGCTTGTTCGTGTTGTCGGTGACCCAGCGGTTGATCGTGGCGAGGATGTCGTCGTTCGAGAGCGACGCGCCCACGTACAGGTGGAGGCCCGACACGTCCGGCGCGAAGCCGGTGGAGTACTGAGTGTCGAGATCCCACTCGTCGTTGCCCGACGTGTCGGACGAGGGCGTGCCCACGGTGGTCTGCGTCACGGGCACCTGCGGCAGGCCGAACTGCTGCTCGAACTTCACGAGGTCCTGCTTCGGGATCGTGAGGTCGCCCTCGGCGATCACCGCCACCTGCTGCCCCGAGCCGGTGGCCGAGCTGGGCGCGTTGTAGAGCGACCAGAAGTCCTGCGGACCGTACTCGGCCGGGTAGTTCACGCCGCCGCTCGCGGCGGTGGAGTTCGCGGTGGTGCGCTTGGGCGGAAGGCTCACCTTCCCGATGCTCGACAGCCCGAGCACGCCCGCCACCTGGCCGGAGAAGCTCCTCGGCAGCTTGGCCGTGCTCTTCGGCGTGAAGTAGGTGGAACCGTCGGGCTGCTGCCAGCGTTCGAACGTGGTGCCGAATGCGCGGCCCACCGCCGTGGACGAGCCGCTCAGCCGCACCAGCGTGCGGTTGGCCGACACGGAGCTGACGCTCAGCCCATTTGCGCTCGCCCAGCTCGTCACCGCGCTCACGGTCGAGGTGTCGGGCGCGAAGAGCGAGTTGAACGTGTCGGTGGAGATCGTCTGATGGCTCGCCACCAGCTGATCCAGGGACGACCTGTTCCGCGGCGAGAGCGCGACGGTCACGCTCATCTCGCGCGGAGGGAGCGCACCGATGTCGGTGCCGCCGGACACGAGGATCGGCGCAAGGCCTGTGCTCTGCGCGGTGGTTACGGCCGACGCTGAGGCCGGCACTGCAAGCGCGGCCACTGCCGCTGCGCCGAGCGCGGCGGAGCGCACGCGCGCGCGTACACATCTATGCATGAACCCTCCCGTGTTCAAGCTTGGACGGGCGCGGAGTATTTCAGCGGGCGAGCGAGTTTGCGCCAGTTGCGGAACCCGGACGCGGGCGCGGCTGACGCCTCTCGGCACGGCGACGGTCGCCCGATGCCAGGCGCGCGGGCAGCATCACGAGCGGCGGCACGACGAGCAGCACGAGCACGATCAGGTACCAGCGGGCGCGGGCATCGGTGCCCGATCCGATGCTGTGGATCACCCCCAGCGCCCAGAAGAGCACGGTGAACCTGTGCAGCGCGCGCCAGCGGTCCGCGCCGAACTTGTCGCGCGCGTAGTAGGACAGGCCGAGCACCGCAAGGCCCCAGCCACCCACGATGCCGAGGCCCGTCCAGAGCGGCCGGTAACGGCCGGCGAAAGGAATGGCGATGCCGGCCACGCCGGGATGCAGGTACGGGTCGCCGAGCAGCGAGATCCCGTGCAGCGCAAGAGCGGCGAGCGCGCCCAGCGCGAGCGCCTCGTGCAGCGCACGGAGGTCGCCACCGCGGCCGCGGCCCTGCATCAGCTTGCCGCCGATCATCAGCCCGACCGTCACGGACATGCTCGCCAGCACGAGCGAGGCGGTGCCGGCCGCGCGGCTGGTGATCCAGAAGAGGTGCGAGCTTGGGTTGGTGAGCGCGAGGAGCGTCACGACTGGCTTGTGGTCACCGGGGCGGGCGCGGGTGCGGGGGCCGGCGCCGGGGTTACAGGCGCCGGCGTGGGTGTGGGTGCCGGTGTTGCCGTGGGGGCCGGCGCCGGCGTGCTCGACGATGTGGTGGTGTTGGTTGGCGCCGGCGCCGTGTGGTGGTGATGGTGGTGGCGCCTGCGTACGTGGTGGCGCACGGGACGGGCGTGTGCCTGACGGTGCTCCACCACCGGCTGCGGCCGCGCCTTCTTCTTGTTGGCGAGCGCCGGATCGTGGCCGCCGACCATCTGGGCGAAGATCACGGCCCAGGCCACGGCGAACACCGCCATCGAGAACCAGAAGGTTCGGCGCCTGATCAGCGTGACCCGCTTACGCCGCGCGCGCACCTTTGCGCGCGCCAGGGCGCGTGCGTGAAGAACGTCCCCCATGGGCCTGATGTTCTCCACGTCCGCTCACAACCCCTTAAGGGCGCAGTGAGCATTTTCTTAGCTCTCCACCGCTTGCTTGGGAAGGATCGGGACCGCGGCCGCGTCTCACCAACCGTCCGACCGGAACGACGGAAAGGAACGACCCCATGAAGCGCTTGCTCCTCCCGGTGATGGCACTCGGCGCTGTGCTGATCGTCATCGGTGTGACCACCGCCGGCGCTCACCAGGCCCGCGCCTCGAAAGCCGCCACCATCCAGCTGAAGAAGGTTGGCCGCCTGGGCAAGATCCTCGTGAACGGCCACGGCCAGACGCTCTACCTGTTCGAGAAGGACAAGCACGGCAGGAGCGCGTGCAACGGGCAGTGCGCCAAGTTCTGGCCGCCCGCGCTCACCACCGGCAAGCCGAGGGCGGGTAGCGGCGTGAGCGCCGGCAAGCTCGGCACCACCCGGCGCAAGGACGGGAAGCTCCAGGCCACGTACAACGGGCACCCGCTCTACGCCTACGCGGGTGACTCGAGGGCCGGGCAGGCGAACGGTCAGCGCTCGACGAACTTCGGCGCCCTCTGGTACGTGATGAACGCCCGGGGCAACGCGGTGAAGCGCTAGACGAGCCGCGCCCGCATCGCGTCCGCGTCGACCTCCGCCTCGTCGGTGGACGCGATGAAGTCCGTGAGGGCGCGCGCGAACCGCACCGGCTCGTCCAGCTGCGGGAAGTGCCCGGCGTCGTCGAACACCTCGAGGCGGCTGCCGGGCATCCCGCGGTGGGCGATGCCGGCGTGGGCCACCGGGATGATCGGGTCGCGCCTGCCCCACACGATCAGGGTGGGCATGTCCTCGGCGAGGTAGAGGCGGTCGGACGCGTTCACCCGCTGGCCACCGGGGTCGATCACCGCGCGCAGCGTGTGCAGGAAGGCCTGCCGCGCGTCGCCGTCGGCGAGCGAGCCATAGCCGCGCGCGAACTCGGCGATGTCGGATCCAGCGCGGAAGCCGAGCTTCCCCACCAGCTGCGACACGGTGGTGCCGGCGTCGCGAACCGTCCCGTTCGAGATCAGCGGCAGCACGAACTCGGAGCCGGGCAGCGTGGCGGCGCGCAGCAGCAGGTGGACCTCGCGGCCGAGCCCGCCGCTCGACACAAGCACGAGCCGCGCGCTGCGCTCGGGGAACTGGTACGCGAACTGAAGCGCGATTCCGCCGCCCAGCGAATGACCCACCACTGTGGCCTTGCGATGGTCGAGCGCCAACAGCAGGTCGCGCAGACCGGCCGCGTAGGCCCCGAGCGAGTAGTCGCCGCGCGGCTTGGCCGAGCGGCCGTGGCCGAGCAGGTCTGGCGCGATCACCGTGTTCGTCTCGGCGAGCAGCGTCATCGAGTCGAGCCACTGCTCGGAGCGTCCGGCGATGCCGTGGATCAGCAGGATCACGGGCCCCTCCCCCGCCACGCGGTAGCTCACGCGATGGCCGTGGAGCTCGATCTCCTCGGAGCGAATTGCTGTCTTCTTCTTGCTTGCCATAGGTCGAACACCAACACTCGTCACTTGCCAGTGTTACACCGTTTCATGTAACTTGAAACTTCCTAACATGGCTGTGATGGCGTCAACATCGAACGGCGAGAGCCGCCTGACGATCGATCAGCTCGCGCAGAAGACGGGCATGACGGTGCGCAACATCCGCGCCCACCAGTCACGCGGGCTGCTGCCGCCGCCCGTGGTGGAAGCGCGTACGGGCTATTACGACGAGGAGCACCTCGCCCGCATCAAGCTCATCCAGGAGATGCAGGCCGAAGGCTTCAACCTCAAGGCGATCGAGCGGCTGATCGAGGGTTCGAGCGGCGCCGTGGAGGAGGCGCTCGGCTTCAAGCGCGCCGTGCTCACGCCGTTCGGCGACGAGCAGCCCGAGTACATCACCCAGGAGGAGCTCGACGAGCGCCTGCACGGCCCGTACGAGGAGAAGGTGGCGCGCAAGGCGATCAAGCTGGGGCTGATCAAGCCGCTCGGCGAGGATCGCTGGGAGATCCCGAGCCCCACGCTGTTCGCCGCGGGCGAGGAGCTGATCCGGCAGGGCGTACCGATCGACCACGTGCTGGCCGTGGCCGAGCGCGTCATGCGGCACTCATCCGCGGTGGCGGACGCGTTCGTGCGCGTTTTCGTGGACGACGTGCTCGGCGAGCTGCCTCAGGACGGGGGCCACGACCCGGCCGAGTGGGCCCGCAAGCGGGACGCGCTCGAGCGCCTGCGCCCGCTCGCGAGCGACGCTCTGCTCGCGGCGTTCAAGCAGAAGATGACGAGCGCGGCAGAGCGCCGCTTCAGCAAGGTGCTCGACAGCTAGCTGCGGCTGGCCGTGACGATCACGTAGCGGCTGGTCACGCGGAAGGCGTCCGGGTCCTCGTTCTCCCGCTCGAGCACCTCGAGCATCCGGGTGCGCAGCGCGTCGAGCTCGCCGCGCGGCTCGAGCACGCGTGCACCGGCCACGGCCACGGGATGGGTGCTGAGCTCGGCGTCGAGGTACTCGGCCGCGGTCGGACCCGTGAACGAGATCGGCCGCTCCTCGAGCGAAACGCGGAAGCCGCGCGGGCCGAGCAGCTCCTCGAGTGCTCCGCGCTCATGCCACGCGAACGGCGGCGGCGCCGGCGGCGAGCCGAGCGCCACGCTGGTGGCCTCGCGCGCGAGCCGGTTTGCCGTGGCGATTGCGCCGCCCGGGAGCCAGGCGCTGAACACGAGCCGCCCGCCGGGCGCGGTGACGCGTTCGAGCTCCGCAGCGGCCGCCTGCGCGTCCGGCGCGAAGATCAGCCCGAACACCGAGAGGACGAGCTCCACCTCGCCGTCCCCCACCGGCAGCGACGCCGCCTCGCCCGGCACGAACTCCGCGCTCAGCCCCTGCTCGCGGGCGCGCCCGCGCGCGACCTCCAGCAGCCGTTCGGCGGGATCCACGCCCGTCACGTGCGCGCCGCGCTGCGCCGCCAGCAGCGCCGCGTTGCCGGTGCCGCAGCCCACGTCGATCACGCGCTCCCCCTGCGCCGGTGCGGCGCTCTCCACCAGCGCATGTGCCGCGGGCATCAGCTGATCCGCCGTGCGCTCGTAGCTGCCGATGCCCCAGTCGAGTGATTGCGAGCCCGTCATGCCCGTTAGCCTGACAGGCCGTGACCAGGCGCGAGCTCATCCGCGAGTTCATCCCGAGATCGCCGCTCGTCCGGCACCTTGGTATCGAGCTTCAGACGCTCGAGCCGGATCTCGCGGAGCTCGTGCTCCCCTACCGCCCGGAGGTCGCAACCGTGGGCGACGTGGTGCACGGCGGGGCGATCGCCACGCTCATCGACACCGCCGCCATGGCCGCCGCGTGGGCGGATGACGAAGAGGTGCCGGACTCGGCCACCGGCTCAACGGTGTCGATGACGGTGGACTACGTGGAGGCCGCCCGCGGGGGCGACCTCCTCGCCACCGCGAAGCCGGTGCGGCGCGGACGCAGCATCTGCTTCTGCGAGGTGACCGTCACCGAGCCCGGCGAGCGGGTGGTTGCGCGCGGAAGCGCGGTCTACCGCTTCGCCTAGGTGGTGAGAAGGACCGCGTCGCGCCACGGGTCGAGCACGATCGCGTGGCCGTCGCTCGTGCTCACGTCGGCTCCCGCAGCGCGCGCCTGGGCCGCCACGCGTTCGGCGTCCTCGCTGCTCGGGAGCACCACCTCGAACGAGCGCAGCCCCGTGGAGCCCTCGGGCGGCGGTGAGCCGCCGGCGCTCTCCCAGGTGTTCAGCCCGATGTGGTGGTGGTAGCCACCCGCGGAGACGAACAGCGCGCCCGGGTAGGTGCGCACCATCACGTCGAAGCCGAGCGCGCACGCATAGAAAGCCTCGGCGTCGTGCAGGTTCGCCACCTGCAGGTGCACGTGGCCGATGTAGGTGCCCGCGGGCATCAGCGGCGGCACCGGCGTCGCCCCGTCCACCTCGCCGAGCACGCCCTCGATGTCGAGCGGAAGCGTGGCCATCTGCACCACGCCCTCGTCGTCGCGCGGCCACTCGTCGCGCCGACGGTCCCGATAGATCTCGATGCCGTTGCCCTCGGGATCGTTGAGGTAGAGCGCCTCGCTCACGAGATGGTCGGAGGCGCCGGTGAAGCGCCAGCCGTTCTCCACCACGCGCCGCAGCGCCTCGCCGAGATCGGCCCGGGTGGGCACGAGCACGGCGAAGTGGAAGAGCCCGGTGGTGCCGTGCGGACGGCGCGGCGCATCCGGCTCACCGGTGAGGCGGAGGATCACCGGACCGGCCTCGGGACCCAGCCCGAGCGTCTGACCATCGCGCTCGAGCACGTGAAGACCCAGCGCCCCCTCGTAGAAGGAGCGCTGGGCTTCAAGGTCACGCACGGTCAGGTGAACCGACCCGATGTGCGTTGCGGAAGGAAGCATCTGGTGCTTCAGGCTACGCGCCCTTCACCGCCGACGCGGAGAGGAGCAGCGTCACGCCGTTGCTCACGAGCACGCCGCCACCGGTGAGCGGCTGGTTCCACTCGAGGCCGAACTCGCGGCGGTCCACCTTGCCGGTGGCCTCGATGCCCACGCGCTCGTTGCCCCACGGGTCCACGCCGCCGCCCGTGTACTCGCCGGTGAGCTCGATCGGCTTGGTCACGCCCTTGATCGTGATCTCGCCGGGGATACGCACCGTGCTGTCCTCGCCGAGCTCGATCGAGTCGGCCTTGAAGGTGATCTGCGGGTGCTCCTCGACGCCGAAGAAGTCCGACGACGCGAGGTGCTCGTCACGCTGCTGGTTGTGCGTGGTGACGCTGGAGGCATCCACGGTGCCGGTCACGCTCGCGCGCTCCCCGTCGGACTCGATCGCGCCCTCGAACTGGGTGAACTGCCCGCGCACGGTGGCGATGCCCATGTGCTTCACCGTGAACTCGACGCTCGAATGCGAGGGGTCGATGTTCCAGGTGCCGGCGGGAATGGAAGTGGTGGGACTTGCTGCGGTGGTGCTCATTTTTGAAGGACTCCCTTGAACGAAAGAGGGTGAAACAGTTGATCTGTCAACTACTGTAGCGGGTAAATGTTGTGGTGTCAACTATTGACTGATCAAGGGTCGCAGGTGGCAGGTCGCAGCCCTGCGACCTGCGGCTTGCGACCTGCGACCTAGTCGACCGAGCAGGTACCCGCACCGGCTGCGCCTGGGAGGCGGCCCAGGAGCTCGGCGAGCTGCGTCACTTCGTCTTCTGAGAAGTGAGACAGGAAGGCGGCGCGGATGCCGTCGATGTGCGTTCGGCCGGCTTCGCGGAGGCGCTGATAGCCGGAGTCGGTGAGCTGGGCGTAGGAGACGCGCGCGTCGGACGGGCAGGACACCCGCTCGACGAGATCCACACGGCACAGCCCGTCCACGAGGCGGGTCACGCCCGAGCGGGTGAGCATCGTGCGCTTGGCCAGCTCGGACATTGCCAGCCGGCGATCCGGTTCCTGCGCGAGGAAGAGGAGCACCTCGTAGTCGCGTGAGGTGAGGCCGTGGCGCGCGACCAGGTCGGCGTCGAGCTCGCGCGTGATCGCGGCGTGACTGAGGAGGAAGCCCCGCCAGGCGGCGAGATCCACTCCTTCAAGGCCTGTGGTCTGCTTGGTGCTCACGACCAGAGTTTAGTTGATGAATCAACGTTCTGCCCACTACTATGTGGGACGATGGCGTCTCAGATAGCACGACGCGCGGACGCGGCGCGGAACATCGACCGCATCCTCGAGTCCGCGATCCACGTGTTCGCGCTCGACCCTGCCGCGGGAATGAACGAGGTGGCCGTACACGCCGGCGTGGGGCGCGCGACGCTCTACCGCCACTTCCCCTCGCGCGACGACCTCATGGCCGCCATCCGCGCCCAGGCGGCGCAGGAGGCGGTGGCGGCGGTGCAGAAATGCCCGTTGGACGAGGGCTCCTCGGTGGAATGCATCGAGAGCATCGTGCACGCCGTCATCGAGCTTGGGGACCGCTATCGCTTCCTCAGCAACTGGCGCAGTGACGAGCATCCCGAGCCGCGCGAGCGCATAGCGAGCGCGCTGGCGGCCGCCGTGGAGCGCGGGCAGCGCCGTGGCGAGATCACGCGCAGCGTGCCGGTGGACTGGGCGGTGCTCGCCATCCGCAGCCTGATGCTCGCCGCGCTCGACCAGCTCTCCGAGGGCGAGACGAACGAGCGCGAGGCCGAGCGCCTCGTCACCCGCCTCGTGGCGCAGGGGCTCGCCCCGGCTCGCAGGAGCGGCTCGCGATGACGGAGCCCGGCGTGGAGCGCCAGCACTATGGCCTCACCTTCTCCGTCCTCGCCCTGGCGGGCATCTCGTACTCGCTGCTCCAGTCGCTGGTGGCGCCGGCGCTGCCCGTGATCCAGCACGACCTTCACACCACCCCCACGCACGCCACCTGGGTCTTCACCTCGTTCCTCCTGAGCGCGTCCGTGGCCACGCCGATCGCCGGGCGCCTCGGCGACATGTTCGGCAAGGAGCACACGCTCCTCGTCGTGCTGCTCATCCTCGCGGGCGGCACGCTCGTGTCGGCGCTCTCAAGCTCGATCGCGCTGCTCGTGGTGGGCCGCGTGATCCAGGGCACGGGCGGGGCGATCTTCCCGCTCGCGTTCGGGATCATCCGCGACGAGTTCCCGCCGAGACGCGTGGCCAGCGGCATCGGGTTCATCTCCGCCCTGCTGGGCGTGGGCGGCGGCGCGGGCATCGTGCTCGCCGGGCCGATACTCGAGCACCTCTCCTACCACTGGCTGTTCTGGCTGCCGCTGATCCCCACCGTGATCGCGGCGGTGGCCACGCACCTGTTCGTGCCGGAATCGCCGCTCAAGCCCGGCGGCCGGGTGAACTGGGTGGGCGCCGGTCTGCTGTCTGCGTGGCTGGTCGCGCTCCTGCTCGGTACCAGCCAGGGACCGCTCTGGGGCTGGAGCGATCCGCGCGTGATCGGGTTGTTCGTGGCGGCCGTGGTGCTGCTCGTGCTGTGGATCGTGGCGGAGTCGCGCGCGCCGGAGCCGCTCGTGGACATGTCGATGATGCGGCTGCGCGGCGTGTGGACCACCAATCTCGCCGCGATCCTCCTCGGCTTCGGCATGTACGGCTCGTTCATCACGATCCCGCAGTTCGTGGAGGCGCCCGCCGGTGCCGGCTACGGCTTCCACGCGTCGGTCACCCAGGCCGGCCTCTTCCTCATCCCGTCCACGGCGGGCATGCTCGCGGTGAGCCCGCTCGCCGGCCGGATCGCGCACAGCGTGGGATCGCGCGTGGCGCTTATGGCGGGCGCGCTCCTCACGATGGTGTGCTTCGTGCTGCTCGCCGCCGCCAATACGCAGCGGTGGGAGATCTACCTCTCGAGCCTCCTTCTCGGCGCGGGCATCGGCCTCGCGTTTGCGGCGCTCGCGAACCTGATCGTGGAGGCCGTGCCACCAGGGCAGACCGGCGTGGCCACCGGAATGAACACCATCATGCGAACCATCGGCGGCGCCATCGGCGGCCAGGTGGCGGCGAGCATCATCTCCGCCTCGCTCGAGGCGTCCGGAGTGCCTATGGAGCGCGGCTTCACGATTGCGTTCGGCATTGCGGCGGGGGCGCTATTCGTGAGCTTCCTGTCGGCACTCGCGGTGCCGAGCAAGCCAAGCGCCGCGCCGACCGCCCCAGCACCTGTCACCGCCGGGTCACGGAGCTAGGCGTGTACCGGAACCTGCTCGTCGCGATCGACGGCTCGAAGGAGTCGAACCTCGCCCTCGACGCGGCGATCGACCTCGCGCTCGGGTCAAACGCGCGTCTCACTCTGCTGCACGTGTGCACGCCCGCACCCGCCTCGCTGAGGACCACGGCCGCAGGCGCGGCCACGGCGGCCGAGCTGCCCGAGTACCACGAGAAGGTCCTTCACGAGGCGATCGAAAAAGTGCCGAAGAACCTCCCCATCACCACGCTTCTCCTGGAGGGCAACGTGGCGCGCACGATCGTGAAGGCCGCCCGCGAGTACGACCACGACCTGATCGTTATCGGCTCCCGCGGCCGCGGCCGAGCGAGCGCGGCGCTGCTGGGGAGCGTGTCGCATGAGGTGCTGCACGAGGCGCCGGTGCCTGTGTTGGTGGTGCACAACAAGGCGTAGGCAGCGCGGGGGGTCAAAGCAGGAAGCTGTCCCAAGTAACTGTTCCCAGAGCACACCTGGATGGGATAGCTCTCCTCAAGACGAGCCGCCTTTATTGCTGCAGTTCGAGCCGCCCACAGGCAGGCCGGCGGAGACGAACCGGCGCACGCGCCCGCGCCACCGTGTACGTTGCCGCGCGATGGGACGCCTTTGGCAGGGGGTCATCTCGGCGACGGTTGCGCTCGCCCTTCTCGCGATCCCGGTTTCAGCGGCGAAGCCGTCCGCTCACGCGCACGCGGCCGCCGGCTACAGCGCCGTGATCAAGCGGACCGCGCACGGCATTCCGCACATCACCGCAAAGAACTTCGGCGGCCTCGGCTTCGGCTACGGCTACGCGTTCGCGCAGGACGACCTCTGCACGATGGCGGAGGACTACGTGACGGTGGAGGGCGAGCGGTCGAAGTACTTCGGCCCGGACGGCACGTACTACCAGGGCGGCAACGGCGTGACCGTGAACAACCTGGACTCCGACTTCTTCTTCCAGCAGATCAAGGACTCCCACGTGATCGACAAGCTCCTGGCAAAGCCGGCGCCGATGGGTCCGAAGCCGGAGGTGCGCCAGGCGGTGAAGGGCTACGTGGCGGGCTACAACAGGTACCTCGCCGACGTCGGCGGGCGGAACGGCGTGCCCGACCCGCGCTGCCGCGGCAAGGCGTGGGTGCGGCCGATCACCACGCAGGACGCCTACCTGCGCTTCTACCAGCTGGTGGAGCTGGCGAGCGGCGACGTCGTGATCCCGGGCATCGCCGAGGCGCAGCCGCCCACGCCCTCGCTGCCGCTGCCCACCGGCGCTCCGCAGCTCAACATCCCGAAGACCGCCGGCGAGCTCGCGCAGAAGCTGCCCGGGCTGGGCGCGATCGGGTCGAACGCGGTGGCGGTGGGCAAGGGCGGCACGCGCGACCACAAGCACGGCCTGCTGCTCGGCAACCCGCACTTCCCGTGGGTGGGCACCGAGCGCTTCTACCAGGCGCAGGCCACGATCCCCGGCAAGATCAACGTGGAGGGCGCGGCGCTGTTCGGGGTGCCGGTGGTGCTCATCGGCCACAACGACAACATCGCGTGGAGCCACACGGTGTCCACCGCGTTCCGCTTCACGCCGTATCAGCTCACGCTGGTGCCCGGCTCGCCCACCACCTACCTCTACGACGGCAAGCCGGAACAGATGACGAGCCGTACCGTCACGGTCCAGGTGCGCCAGCCGGATGGCTCGATCAAGCCCGAGTCGCGCACGCTGTACTCGAGCCGCTTCGGCCCGATCTTCAACTCGATCGAGGGCATCCCGCTGCCGTGGACGCCCACCACGGCCTTCGCGCTCGCGGATGCCAACGCGGACAACTTCCGCGTGTTCAACCACTTCCTCGACACGGACATGGCGAAGTCCGCGAATCAGGAGCTCGACATCCTCAAGAAGTACGAGGGGATCCCGTGGGTGAACACGATCGTCGCGGACCGCAGGGGCCACGCGCTGTACGCGGACATCGGCGCGATTCCGAACGTGCCCGACGCCAAGGCGCAGTCGTGCGACACGGCGCTCGGCGCGGCCACGTTCAAGCTGCTCGGCCTGCCGGTGCTCGACGGGTCGCGTTCCGCGTGCAACTGGGACACGGACAAGGACGCGATCGAGCCCGGTCTGTTCGGCCCGTCGCATCTCCCCCACCTCTTCCGCAGCGACTACGTGACGAACTCGAACGACAGCTACTGGCTGTCAAATCCCCACCACCCGCTCACGGGCTTCGCGCGCATCATCGGCGACGAGAACACGGCGCGCACGCTGCGTACCCGCATCGGGCTGATCATGACCCAGGACCAGGTGGACCACGGCGGCTTCACTCTGCGGGACATGCAGAACATGGTCTTCAGCGACCGCCAGTACGCGGGCGAGCTCACGCGCGACGCGCTCGTGGGCATGTGCCGCTCGATGCCCGGCGGCCTCGCGCCCACCTCATCCGGGCCGCCGGTGCAGGTGGGCAGCGCATGCGACGTGCTCGCGAACTGGGACCTGCACGAGAACCTGAACTCGAAGGGCGCCGTGCTTTTCCGCCGCTTCTGGGACCACGCGTCCGGCGCGGAGCCGTCCCCTTGGGCGGTGCCGTTCAGCTCCTCGGATCCGGTGCACACGCCGAACACGCTCGACACGAACAACCCGCAGGTGCGGCTCGCCCTCGGCGACGCCATCAACGACCTGGAGGGCGCGCACATCCCGCTCGACGCCGCGCCGGGCGACGTGCAAAAGGGCCCAGGCGGGGTGCCGGTGCACGGCGGGCCGGGCGACCCGAACGGCGACTTCAACGCGATCTACGCGAACTTCACCGCGGGCAAGGGCTTCGATCCCGTGACGATGGGCTCGTCATACGTGCAGGCGGTCACCTGGAACGACAGCGCATGCCCGCTGGCGCGCACCATCCTCACGTACTCCGAGTCCGACAACCCGCGCTCGCGGTTCTTCGACGATCAGACCGCGATGTTCAGCCGCAAGCGCTGGGTGCACGAGCGCTTCTGCGCGAGTGACGTGAATGCCAACACGGTCACGAAGACGACCGTGTCGTCGGGCTCAGCGACTCAGACCGTACGCGGCCCCGCCGGCCGCAAGCGCCGCAGCCGCTAAGCCGCCGCCCAGCGCGCGGCGGTGCTTCGTCAGCCACAGCTGAGCGCTGCGCGGGTGGGCCTTGTCGTTGTAGTCCCCGTGCGCGCCCTCGTCCTTGTTCGTGGGCTCGAAGAGGTTGCCCGGGCGCGGAGCGTCGATCGGCTGGTCCGTGAGCTGCGAGTTCACGCCGGTCTTCGCCAGGTAGATCTCGGCCGCGAGCGGCGAGATCTTGTTGCCCCAGATCGTGTAGACGGCGGATCCGCCCACGTACATCTCGCGGCGGCGCGCCTTCCAGCAGTGGTGCACGGCCTCGGCCGCCACCTCGGGCTGATAGATCGGCGGCACGGGCATCGGCTTCTTGGGCATCTTGCTGCGCCCGTGGTCGAACTGCGGCGTGTTGACGCCGGGCAGCTGGACCATCCCCACGTGAACGTTCGAGCCCTTGTGCCGGAGCTCGGTGCGCACGGACTCGACGAAGCCCTTGATCGCGTGCTTGGCGCCGCAGTAGGGCGCCTGTAGCGGGATGCCGCGGTACGCCATCGCGGAACCCACCTGGACGATCGAGCCGTGGTCGCGCGGCAGCATCCGCTTGAGCGCGGAGCGCGTTCCCCACACGGTGCCGTGGTAGGTCACGTCAGTCGACCGCTCGAACTCATCGGGGTCGATGTCCTCGAAGAAGGAGAAGATCGTGGCCATCGCGTCGTTCACCCAGACGTCGATCGCGCCAAAGCTCTCCTCCACCGCATCGGCGGCGGCCTCAACGGCCACGTGATCCGCCACGTCCACGGGCAGCACCATCGCCTCGCCGCCCTCGCCCTCCACTTCCTTGCGCGCCCCCTCGAGGCCTTCGCGATCGCGCGCAAGTAGCGCCACGCGGGCGCCGTCCTGCGCAAAACGGCGCGCGATCGCGCGCCCCACGCCGGCGGATGCACCGGTGACCACCACTACTTTTCCGTCGCTCATGCCAGGTCGCTTACCCTCGCCGTGGGAGGGGCAAACGGTCAGAAGCGGGACATGTACGTACCGCCGTTGCCGGGTACCTCATCCCCATGGAAGAACCAACGCGCATCGACGGCTACGCGCCGATCCGCCAGTACGCGGCCCTCGGTGACCGTCGCACCTCGGCGCTCGTCGCCCTCGACGGGACCGTGGACTGGCTGCCGCTTCCGGACTTCGCCGCGCCGGGCGTGTTCGGCGCAATCGTGGACGCCGAGCGCGGCGGGCGCTTCGAGCTGCAGCCGGCCGAGCCCTTCAAGGCCGAGCGCCGCTACATCCCTGAAACAAACGTGCTCGAGACGACCTTCGAGACGAGCGGCGGGCGCGTGCGCGTGACGGACGCGCTGGCGCTCCCGGGCGCACCGACCCTGCCGTGGAACGAGCTCACGCGCCGCATCGAGGGGCTGAGCGGGAACGTGCCCATGCGCTGGCGCGTGAGCCCGCGCTTCGAGTGGACCGAGCGCGGGACGGTGAGCAGAGGCGAAGGCACACCTGTGATCACCCACGGGAAGTACTCGCTCGCGGTGCAGGCGTGGGATGCCGGCGAGCCGGAGACCGGCGACGGAGATGTGGCCGGCTCCTTCACGATCCGCGATGGCGAGCGCGCCCTTCTGGCGCTCGGTTGCTTCCACGCGGAGCCCATCCTGCTGTCGGACCGCGACGCGGTGGAGGCGCGCCTCGACGAGACGGCGTCCTACTGGCGCGCGTGGCTCTCGGCAGTCGAGTACGACGGTCCATGGCACGACGAGGTGATACGGAGCGCGCTCGCGCTCGGCCTGCTCGTGGACGCGCAGACGGGTGCGATGGTCGCCGCCCCCACCACCGGGCTGCCCGAGAAGGTCGGCGGCTCGCGCAACTTCGATTACCGCTACGCGTGGTTGCGCGACACGAGCTTCGCTCTCGACGCGATGCTTCAGCTCGGGCACGGCACGCAGGTGCACGGCACGCTGTCGTGGGTACTCGCCGCCACGCGCCGCACGCACCCGCACCTGCGGCCCTACTACAAGCTCGACGGCTCCTATGACCCGAGCGCCAGCAAGCTGCCGCTCTCCGGCTACCGCGGCTCAACGCCGGTGCTGGATGGAAATCCTGCCGAGTCGCAGCTCCAGCTCGGCAACTACGGCGACCTGCTGGAGACTGCTTGGCGCTACGTGTCGGATGGAAACCGCCTCGACCCGGAGAGCGCGCTCCGGCTGCGCGAGGTGGTGGATCTGGTTTGCAGGATCTGGCGCAACCCGGACGCGAGCATCTGGGAGCTAGGCGAGAGGCACGATTACACGCAGTCGAAGCTCGCGTGCTGGGACGCGCTCGAGTGCGCTCTGAAGATGGTCGACGGCGGGCACCTCTCGAGCCGCGACAGCGACCGCTGGCGCGCCGTGCACGGCGAGCTTCGCGACTACATCGAGCGCGAGTGCTGGTCGGACAAGCGCAACGCGTACACGCGCTATCCCGGCACGGACGAGGTCGACGCGGCCACGCTGCTGATCGCGCGCATGGGCTATCTCGAACTGCCGGATCCGCGCATGGAGGGCACGATCGCAGCCCTGCGCAGCGAGCTGGGCCGCGGCCCTCTGCTCTACCGCTACAGCGGCATGGAGGACAAGGAGGGCGCGTTCATCGTGTGCTCGTTCTGGCTGGTGGAGGCACTCGCTCTGGCCGGCCGGATCCACGAGGCCGAAGAGGTGATGGCGGCTATGTGCGACCTGGCGAACGACGTGGGTCTGCTGTCGGAGGAGGTCGACCCGGAGAGCCACGAGCTGCTGGGGAATTTCCCGCAGGCGCTCTCGCACCTGGGCGTGATCAACGGCGCGGTCGCGCTCGCCAACGCGAGAGACCGCGTGGCCTCAGTGCGGTAGCGGCGCTCCGGCCAGCGCGAGCACGGCTCCAGCCACTCCTGCCGCGAGCAGCGCGCTCACAACGCCACGACGCAGCACGAGCAGCCAAACAGCGGCGGCCGCAAGCACGACGAACTGCCACGTCTCGCCGAGCGCGCGGGTGAGCGGTACCGCCGAGCCGATGATCGCGCCGATGGCCGCGGGAGCCGCGCCGCCGAGGAAGGCGCGGAAGCGGGCGTTCGCGAGCATGCGATTGAAGCGGTGGGCGCCGATCAGGATGAACGCGAACGAGGGCGCGAAGCCCACAAGGGCGGCCAGGAGGCCGCCGCCCACCCCTCCGGCGGCGTAGCCCACCGCCGCCACCGTATGCACCACCGGTCCGGGCGTCGCCTGCCCGAGCGCCACCGCGTTCAGGAACTGGGCGCTCGTCATCCAGTGGTGCTGGTGGACGGCATCACCCTGCATGAGCGGGATGACCACGAAGCCACCGCCGAACGAGAGCGCCCCCACCTTGAGGGCGGTCCAGCACAGAGCGCCCATGCCGCCTGTGGAGGCGGCCGCTGCGATCAGCAGGGGCCACGCATGCGCCTGTATCGCTCCGCGAAGGCTCCGCCACGCGAGCTCCACTCCACCGCAGGCGATCAGCACGAGCACGAGCCACGGCCCCACCAGCGCCGCGGCCACGCCGCCGGCGAGCGCGTAGGCCACCGCCCGCACCCGTTCGTCGCGCGCACCGCGGCCCCAGGCCGGCAGCGCCAGCCGGAGCCCAGCCTGCACCGCCACTGCAGCCACGGCCGCCCCCGCGCCGGCGCCCGCGCCTCGGAGCCAATCCGGCGGCGATGACGAGAGGAACGCCGCGGCAAGGGCGAGGATGAGGATGAGGCCCGGCACGATGAAGCACGCTCCACCGATGAGAGCGCCGGCGGGGCCGCGCAGCCGCCACGCGCACCAGATCGACATCTGCGTGGATGCCGGCCCCGGCAGCATGCTCGTGGCCGCGATGGCGCGCTCGAACTCCTCTGCATCAATCCATCCGCGGCGCTCGACGCAGAGGCCACGCAGCAGCGCGATGTGCGCGGGCGGCCCGCCGAACCCCACGCAGCCGATCCTCCCCCACTCTCTGAAGATCTCGCCCAGCGAAGGTACGCGCGCAGCGGCGGGAGCGGCTTGCGTGCCCACGGCGCGCAGCGTACGCACCACACCGGCAAACCGGCTTTTCGCACGCTGAGCGTTGCTAGAGTGGCCGCTTCCCGCCCCCGGAAGCTCGTGAACGATCTTCTGACAGCTTGGATCTCGCTGAGGGCACTGGCTCGGCGTGGCCCCCCGTCCTCGACCCCCATGTCCCATGGCTGAGCCACGCGCCGACATGATCACCGGCAAGGCCGGCGAGATCGAGTTCCGGCACGTGAGCAAGCGCTACCCGGGACGCAGCCAGGCGGCGGTGAACGACCTGTCGCTCGCTATTCCCGCCGGCGAGATCTGCGTCCTCGTGGGGCCCTCCGGGGCCGGGAAGACCACAGCGATGAAGATGGTCAACCGGCTGATTGACGTGACGGAGGGCGAGATCCTCATCGACGGCCGCGACGTCACGCGGATGGACGAGACGGAGCTGCGCCGCGGCATCGGCTACGTGATCCAGCACGTCGGCCTGTTTCCTCACATGAATGTGGGCGCCAACGTGGCCACGGTGCCGCGCCTCCTCGGCTGGGATCGCGCGCGCGTGCAGGCGCGCGTGGAGGAGCTCCTCGAGCTGGTGGGGTTAGACCCGCAGGACGACGCTCGCCGCTATCCGGCGCAGCTGTCGGGTGGGCAGCGCCAGCGCGTGGGCCTCGCGCGGGCGCTCGCCGCCGACCCCCCGGTGATGCTCATGGACGAGCCCTTCGGCGCGCTCGACCCGATCACTCGCGACCGCCTGCAGAACGAGTTCCTGCGGCTGCACCGGCAGATCCGCAAGACCGTCATCTTCGTCACCCACGACATCGACGAGGCGATCAAGATGGGCGACAAGATCGCGATCCTGCGCGAGGGCGGCGTGCTCGCCCAGTACGCGAGCCCGGCTGAGATCCTCGCCCAGCCGGCCGACGACTTCGTGGCCCAGTTCGTGGGCGCCGACCGCGCGCTGAAGCGCCTCTCGCTCTCCCGCGTGCGCGACGTCGAGCTGCTCGACTCCGCGCCCGACCCCGCGGACGCACCGGTGCTCACCCCGGACACAAGCCTGCGCGACGCGCTGTCCCAGATCCTCGCCGAGGACGGGCGGCCGCTGCCGGTTGAGGACCACGGCAGCGCGCTCGGCTACGTGAGCGTCGAGCTCATCACGCGCGCGCTGGCCGGCAGCAGTGAGGGAGCGGCCGCGTGATCGCGCAGGTCCTCGCGGACAGCGGGCCCGTGATCCCGAACTTCGGGCACGGCAGCACCTGCGTGCGCGACAACCACACCTTCTGCTGGAGCTGGGTGAAGCAGCACTGGAGCGACACGCTGGGCCCCGCCCTCGTGCAGCACATCGTGCTCACGCTGATCGCGCTCAGCATCGGCTTCGCGATCTCCCTCGCGTGCGCGTTCTTCGCCCACCGGCACGGGTGGTTCGAGCGCCCCTTCGGCACCTTCTCGGGAATCCTCTACACGATCCCGAGCCTCGCGCTGTTCCAGCTGCTCGTGCCGATCAGCGGATTGTCCACGCTCACCGTGGAGATCGCGCTCGTCTCCTACACGCTCCTGATCCTGTTCCGCAACACGCTCACCGGCCTGCGCAGCGTGCCGGAGGACACGCGCGAGGCCGCGCGCGGGATGGGTCTCTCGGAGCGGCAGATGCTGTGGAAGGTCGAGCTGCCGCTGGCGGTGCCGGCGATCATCGCGGGGCTGAGGGTGGCGGCCGTGACGGTGATCAGCCTCGCCACGATCGCGTCCTTCATCATCGACCAGGGGCTGGGCTCGCCGATCTTCCACGCCCTCCAATCGAACTTCACCACCGAGCTGATCGCGGCCGGTGCGCTGGCGGTCGCGCTCGCCCTCGCCGCCGACGGACTGCTCCTTCTCGCGCAGCGGCTGATCACCCCATGGGCGCGGATGCGGAGGGCGTGACGGAATGACGTTCATCCACGCGTTCCAGTTCATCGGCGACAACGCCGGCCTGCTGTGGCACAAGTCGCTCGAGCACATGGCCATCTCCGCGGTGGCCGTCGGCATCGCCCTCGCGATCGCGCTGCCGATCGGGCTCTGGCTCGGGCATCTCCATCGCGGCTCCTTCCTCGCGGTGAACACGGCGAACATCGGCCGGGCGCTGCCCAGCCTCGCGGTGCTCGCGATCGGTCTGTCCTTCCTCGGCATCGGCAAGCTCAACGTGGTGGTGGCGCTCGTGATCCTCGCGGTGCCGCCGATCCTCACGAACGCGTACGTGGCCGTGGACGAGGTGGACACGGACGCTGTTGAGGCCGCCCGCGGGATGGGGATGAAGCCGCGCGAGCTGTTCGCGAAGGTGGAGCTGCCGCTGGCGGTGCCACTCACGTTCGCCGGCATCCGCACCGCGGCGGTGTACGTGGTGGCCACCGCCACGCTCGCCGGCTTCTTCGGCGGCGGCGGGCTCGGCGACATCATCTCCAACCAGGCCAGCTACGGGCTCGACGGAGTGGTGGGAGCAGCGATCGTGGTGACCGTGCTCGCGCTGGGCACCGACCTGCTGCTCGCGCTGGCGCAACGCCTGATCACCCCGCGCGGGCTGCGCGCGGACGACAACGAGATCTTTGGAGCGGCGGAGGAATACGAGCTCACTCGCACCGCCGCAGAGACTGCATAGACCCAGACAAAAGGAGAGACAGGGTGAAGGTCCGACACATGAGACGAGGCGCGGCAGGCGTGCTCGCCACGGCGTTGGCGCTGGCCGTGGCCGCGTGCGGCTCGAGCGGCGGCGGGAACACCAGCACGAGCGCGAGCACCAACGCGGCGCCCGCGGGCAAGCCCGGCGCCGGCAAGCCGGCCGTCACGCTTGGGGCGAAGAACTTCACCGAGCAGTTCGTGCTCGGCCAGCTCTACAAGCAGGCGCTCGAGGCCAAGGGCTTCAAGGTGAACCTGAAGAACAACATCGGCTCCACCGAGATCATCGACAAGGGCCTGACGAGCGGGAACATCGACTTCTACCCCGAGTACATCGGAGTGGGGCTCACCGCCGTGGCGCATGACGACAAGTCGTACCCCAGCGCGCAGGCGGCCTACAACGCCCTCAAGAAGTTCAACGAGGGCCGCGGCTTCACGTTGCTCGACGAGACGCCGTTCACGGACGTTGACGCCATCGCGGTCAAGCCGGCCTACGCCCAGCAGCACAAGCTCAAGTCGGTGGCCGACCTGAAGAACGCGGGGCCGTTCAAGATCGGCGCCCCGCCGGAGTTCCGCACACGCTTCACCGGACTCGTGGGCATGAAGAAGGTCTACGGGATCAACAACGCCACGCTCGTGCCGCTCACGATCGGCGTGCAGTACAAGGCGCTGAATGACGGCAAGGTGCAGGCCGCGGACGTGTTCACCACGGACGGCCAGCTCCAGAGCGGCAAGTACACGGTGCTCACGGACCCGAAGAACATCTTCGGCTTCGAGCAGGTTGCGCCGATCGTGAACAAGAAGACGCTGACCAAGGAAGGTCCGGCGTTTGCTCAGACGATCAACGCGGTGAGCGCGAAGCTCACCACGAAGGCGATGCAGCAGATGAACGGGGCAGTGGACCTCGACAAGCAGTCGCCGGCATCTGTTGCCAAGCAGTTTCTGCAGGCGAACGGATTGGCTTAGGTCGCAGGTGGCAGGTCGCGGGTCGCAGGAGCTTCACTACTCCTGCGACCCTGCGACCTATGGCCTCGCCTTTGCCTTCACGCTGAAGCTCGACTTCGTTCCGGCGGAGTCGATGGACTGGATTCCGAGCTTCAGCTTCTTCCCCGCTAGACGCTGCTTCGACCTGCGCGGCCTGATCGCGCCGGTCGAGAGGCCGATCTTCAGTACGTGGGTGTTCGCGGGGAGCCTCTTGATCACGAGCGTGCGGCTCGTGAGGGAGAAGTTCCTGCGGCTGATGCGCCGCTTGCCCGCCAGCACGCGAACGCCGGTGCGCGCATGGCGCTTGCCCTTGAGTGTGGCCGGCAGCCGCAGCGTGAGCTTCGCGATGGCGGTCGACACGGCGGGCTCGCGGAGGGACATCAGCAGCTTGGGACGCGAGCTCGCCGCGTGCCGGATCGAGGCGGTGATGATCGGCTTGCAGCCCTGGATGCCCACCGGCGCGCTGCGCGTGAAGGTGGCGCCGTTGTGGCCGATGAACGAGGCGCTGAGCTTCTGAACCGCGCCGCGGCAGAGGTCGTGCGAGGTGACGAGCGTGCCGTTCTTGCCACCGGTGAAGTCGAGCTCGAACCGGGAGATCGGGACGTCGGGAATGCCGTCAAAGCGATTCACGAGCGCACCGCCCGGCCCCGTCGATACCTTGCCGCGCAGACTCAGGTCCACGAGTCCGTGGAGCTGCACGAGCACCCCGGGGAGCGGATTGCCGGGGATTTGAATCAGGTAGACGGGGCCGGACAGCGGCAGTGGAAGAAGCGGAGTGGACGCGCTCGCGGTGCCCACCTGCGAGTTCGCCGGGCAGCTGCCGGCGTCGGCCTGCGCGGCGAGACACAGCGCCTTGCCGAGCGCGACCCCCAGGCCGGTGGGCAGCGTGACCGTGGTGGAGGCGAGCCGCGCCTGTTCGATCGGCTGAGACACGATCGCGCGCAGCACGGGCCGCTTGCCCTTGCCGGTGTTGCCCTTGCCGCCCGCAACCGCGGTGATCGCCGGCGCGAACGGCAGCTTGTCGCAGCCCGTGGCCTGGAACGGCGCGCTCGTCGTCGCGGTGTCGCCGAGCGCGGAGGTGAGCGTGCCGCTCACCGACAGCGGCGAGCAGTCCGTGGGGTTGAGGAGGGTGCCGGGCTTGTTGAGGTCGACGGTGAGCGACCGCACATCCACGGGGATTCCCTGGACGAAGCGCGGCAGGTCGTCGGACGACACATCGAGCCCGCCGTCCGTCGAGCGCAGGGAGATCGCGCTGCGGAGGACGGTGGTGCCGAGGTCGAGCGGGCCCACCTTCGCCGGCAGCGCCGCGATAAGGCTGAGCAGGCCGCCCCTGTAGGGCCCGCCCATGTACACGGGGCCGCTGAGCGTGACGGGCTGCGGTCCCGTTCCCACCGTGGCGGTCACCACGCCGGCCTGCGTGTTCGCCGGGCAGTTCCCGCCCGGGGCGTCGGCTTCCGGGCAGAGCTGCACGCCGGCCACCCGGCCAAGCAGGCCCGGCGGGAGCGAGAAGCTCACCGAGCGCAGGCGCTGGTCGCGGTCGGGCCGATTCACCGTAATCGCGAACGAACCCGGGTCCCCGTCCGCCAGCGTGCTTGCCGCGCTGTCGGCCAGGCTGGGCGTGAACGGCCACTTGGCGGGACAAGGTCCGCTCACTCCGTCACCCGTGATCGAGAAGCTGTCCTGCGCGCTGCCGTCTGACGCGCCGCTCCAGGGCGTGAGCGTGGCTGTGGCGGTGTGGCTGCCGCAGTCCTGCGGGTTGCTGAGGATCGCCGCGGCGCCGCCCCGGAAGGAGAGCGCAAACGAGGTGAACGGCACCTGGGGCAGCCCGTCGAACACCGTGGTGAGCTGCCCGTTGCTTTGGTCCGGCGTGACGGTGCCGGGCAGCTTGATCTTCACGCCCGACTGCTCGATGTCCACGAAGAGCCGCAGCAGCTGTGTGGGAGTGGGCTGGCCGAGGAAGACCTTTCCGGCCAGCGTGCCGAGCAGCGGCGTGTCGATCGTGGCGGTGCCGATCTGAGAGCTGTCCGGGCACGCGCCGGGCGCGCTCGAACCCGCGCCGAGCTGGGCGTCGGTGCACGCGGTGGCGCCGTCGGCCGCCTTGGGCGAGAGCACCGTGCCCACAGGGAGCACCACCTGCGCGCGCTTGACGGTCGAGTTGCCAGAGGGCACGCCCAGCGTGACCGTATATCCGCTGGGCGTGTCCGCGCGCGTGGTCTCGAGCGCCACGCCCATCGTCGGGTGGAACGGCACCGAGCCGCAGCCGGTGGGGGTGAAGGTGGAGGTGGCGGACGCCGAGTTGCTCGCGTACGAGCTCACATCGATGCGCGTCGTCGCCGGCGTGCACGAGCTCGGCAGCGTGACGAAGTCGCCGCCGGAGGTCGTCTTGTCGTTGAGCGTGAGCGACATCGCATCGATCTCCGTGGGGATCCCGTTCAGCGACGTGGGGATGTTCTGAATCGTGGTGTCGAGGCCAAAGTCCGT
Source organism: Thermoleophilaceae bacterium (assembly GCA_036378175.1). Taxonomy (GTDB): domain Bacteria; phylum Actinomycetota; class Thermoleophilia; order Solirubrobacterales; family Thermoleophilaceae; genus JAICJR01. The sequence continues at coordinate 112,717 of DASUWY010000051.1, read as the reverse complement.
GGGTCGCACCGACACCTGCACGGGCAACCCGATCGTCCCGAGTATCCCGAGCAGCGGACGCACCCACGCGCCGAGTCGCGCCGGCTCGCCCGGGCTAGGCGCGACGTCGTACACGTCGCCGGGCGCGGTGATCGACGTCGGCACGAGCAGGATGGTGGCCGTGGCGTCCACCGACACGGAGCCGACCTTGCTGTCCGCCGGGCAGTTGTCCGCGGCGAAGTCGACCTGTGAGCACTTCGTGGCCGCGTTCGGGTTCCCCACGAGCCCGGGCGGCAGATGGATCGTCAGGTTCTTCAGGTTGTCGCCCGCATTCGAAAACGTGGTGGCGATGGTCAGGTCCGGGTGACCCGCCGCCTGCGTGCTCGCAGGCGCAACGCTGAAGCTGCTGATGCCCAGCGCCGCATGAGCGGGCGCGGCGAGCGCAAGCAGCACGAGAGGCCCCGCGATGAACGCGAGCCAGCGAGTCTTCCTCTGAACGGAAAATGTGTGGCGCACGGCGAGAAACCGGTCGCCTCCCGCGCGGGAATATACGCCCCCCGATCGGGGGGTGCAAAGTGGATTACCGCCGTTGGGTGAAGTGGCTCAGGCGGCCACGGGCTGCGGCGCCCGGCGCCTCGCGGTGAGCGCGTAGTCCGCCGGATTGAAGTGGCGCGTCTGCTGGCGGTACGGCCAGGTGAAGCCCGGCCAGATCGTCGTGTTCTTGCCGTTCTCGTCGATGTACCAGCTGGCGCAGCCGCCCGAGTTCCACACCGTGCCCTCGAGCTGCTTCTGGATGCGCGCGTTGAAGCGCTCCTGCACGTCGTCGCGCACCTCGAACACGTCCGCGTCGCGCACCTTCATGTGCTCCAGGCACTCGGCCAGGTAGTTGAGCTGCGACTCGATCATGAACACGATCGAGTTGTGGCCAAGACCCGTGTTCGGCCCAACCAGGAAGAACAGGTTGGGGAACCCGGCCACCGTGCTGCCGAGATACGCCTGCGGGCTGCCCTGCCACATGTCGGCCATCGTGCGACCCCCGCGCCCCTTCACGTACTCGGCCACCGGCATGTCGGTCACGTGGAAGCCCGTGCCGAGAACGATCGCGTCCACCTCGCGCTCCTCGCCGTCCGCCGTGACGATCGAGTGCGGCCTGATCTCCGTGATGCGGTCGGTGACCACCTCGGCATTGGGCTGCTGCAGCGCGGGGTAGTAGCTGTCTGAGATCAGCACCCGCTTGCAGCCCATGCGGTAGTTCGGCGTGAGCTTCGCGCGCAGCTCGGGATCCTTCACCTGCCGCTGCAGATGCGTGCGGGCGAGCTTCTCGTTCACGCCTCCCTCGCGCGGGTGCATGAAGCCGATCACGAACAGCTCGCGCATCCAGTAGATCGCCGCGCGCATCGCGAGCTGGGCGGGCGGGAAGAGCTTGTACAGGCGCTTCTCGAGCCTGGTGAGCTCGCGGTCGCGCTGCGGGACGATCCACGGCGCCGTGCGCTGGAACACGTGCAGCTTGCCCACGAGCGGCTGGATCTTCGGCACCACCTGGATCGACGACGCGCCGGTGCCGATCACCGCCACGCGCTTGCCGCGCAGGTCGTAGTCGTGATCCCAGCGCGCCGTGTGGAACATGCGCCCCTCGAAGCTCTCGATGCCCGGGATGTCCGGCAGCCGCGGATCGCTCAGCGGTCCCACACCCGCGATGAGGAAGTCGGCAGTGAGGCTGCCCTGCTCGGTCTCCACACGCCACACCTCCGCCTCGTCGTCCCAGGCCGCCTCGGTGACCATGTGGTTGAAGCGGATGTGGGGCTCGATGCCGTACTTCTTCGTGCAGTGGCGCAGGTAGTCCCAGATCTCCGGCTGGGGCGAGAACGTGCGGCTCCAGTTCGGGTTCGGCTCGAAGGAGAACGAGTAGAGGTGCGATGGCACGTCGCACGCGCAGCCGGGATAGGTGTTGTCCCGCCACGTGCCGCCCACGTCGCCGGCGCGCTCGAGGATCAGGAAGTCGTTCTCGCCCTCCTGCTTCAGGCGGATTCCGCAGCCGATGCCCGCGAAGCCGCTCCCCACTATCGCGAACCGGACGTGCTCCGGAAGCGACTTGACCGTCCCATTGCTGGCGCTGCTCATGCGTCCCCCTCGTTCGCCCGATCTCCCGTCCTGTGCATTACCCCACAGTAGCGCGTGGTAAACAGTGATGTACATCACTCCTGGCGCCGAAGCTCGGGCCTAGGCGAATGTCAGCCCGGGTACAGCTGTGCGCATGAGCACACTCGCCATCGTTCTGATCATCATCGCCGCCGTAATCGTCGTGGCCGCGGTGCTCGCCTTCGAGGCGCGCCGGCGCACGATCGGGAAGGCGCGGCGCCGCGAACGGCTCGAGTCCGAGCTGGGCGGCCATCGCCAGGAGGCGGCGGCGCACTCCTCACGTGCGTCCGAGCTCGAACCGCAGGCGGCAGCGCACCGCGACGAGGCGGCGCGCCATCTCGCCGAGGCCGAGCAGCTCGAGGCGCAGGCCGAGCGGTCGAAGCGCTTCGCCGCCCGGCACGAGGCCGAAGCCGAGGACCGCGAGGGCCAGCTCGAGCAGCTGTAGCGCCTTCGTTACAAACCCGTCGCGAGGTTGTTGCCGGAGCGCCTGGAGGCGTTACTCCGGTCGTGAAATCGTCGGCGCATGACCGACGTGGACCATATTTTCCGTGCTCTTCACGGTAAATATGGTCCAGGTGAGTGGGAGCTGGCGCAGCTTGCCGATTCCCAGGGATCGGTGATCGCGCGCCGGCAGCTGGTCGAGCTCGGCATCGGGGAGGACGCGATCGAGTACCGCGTTCACATCGGCCGGCTGCACCCGCTGTTCACCGGCGTGTACGCGGTCGGGACTCCCACTCCGTCGCCACGGGGACGGTTCATGGGCGCCGTCTTGTCTTGCGGAGACGGTGCGCTGCTGAGCCACAGAAGCGCGGGAGCCCACCGGAATCTTCTGGGGTCGGCGTGGAGCGACATCGATGTGACCGTTCTCCGTGGTCGCTGTGCCGGCCGCGACGGAATCAGGGTCCATCGCGCGCGCCGCCTGCACCCCGACGATCGCGATGAAGTCGACGGGATCCCGGTGACCAGCCTCGCGCGCACGCTCGTCGACCTCGCCGAGGTGCTGCCGCGGCGCAAGCTTGTCTATGCGCTCGAGCAGGCTGAGCGGATGCAGGCGCTGGACGTCCAGGAAATCGAAGCGTGCATCGGCAGGAACCGCGGGCGCCGTGGGATCCAACCCCTACGGCAGGCAATAAGGGAGATCGAGCCGGAAGCCATGCACACGCGCAGCAAGATGGAGCGCCTCCTTATTGCGTTCTGTAGACGCTACGAAATCGAAGCGCCCGCCATGAATGTCAGCGTCGACGGCTACACGGTGGACGCCTACTGGCCCGAGGCGCGACTCATCGTCGAGCTCGACACCTGGGAACACCACAAAACGCGTCGCTCCTTCGAAGAGGATCGGCGGCGGGATGCGGTCCTAGGGGAGAACCATCGCCTGCTGCGCGTGACTCATCGCTGGCTCACGCGCGAGCCGGACGACCTTGCGGCCGCGATTCGCCGGCGTCTCACCTCATCGCCATCGCGCGCACCGACTCCTTGAGCGACTTGCTCGTGGCCAGCACGGCGGTGGGCTCGTAGCCGCAATGGGCCATGCAGTTGTTGCACCGGTCGTCGTTGCCGCGGCCGTACTTCGACCAGTCGGTGGTCTCGATCAGCTCCTTGTAGGTCTTCGCGTAGCCGTCGCCCATCAGGTAGCAGGGGCGCTGCCAGCCGAAGATCGAGTAGCTCGGAATCCCCCACGGCGTGCACTGGTAGTCCACCTTGCCCTCGAGGAAGTCGAGGAAGAGGGGCGAGTGGTTGAGGCGCCACTTCTTGCGGCCGCCGTCGGCGAACGCGGCCGAGAACAGCGCGCGCGTCTGCTCGACGCCCGGGAAGTGGTCCTGGTCCGGCGCCTTCTCGTACGCATACGCGGGCGAGATCTGAATGGTGTCGACCTCGAGCTCGTCGTTGAGGAAGTCGAGCACCTCCTTCACGGTGTCGGGCGTGTCCGTGTTGAGGAAGGTGGTGTTGGTCCCCACCCGGAAGCCGCGCGCCTTGGCCTCCCTGATCCCGGCCACCGCCTTGTCGAAGATCCCGTCGCGCTCCACGAACTGGTCGTGCCGCTCGCGCAGGCCGTCGAGATGCACGACCCAGGTGAAGTAGGGCGACGGCTTGAAATTGTCCATCTTCTTCTCGAGCAGGATCGCGTTGGTGCAGAGAAAGACGAACTTCTTGCGCTTGAGGAGCTCCTCCACCATCACGTGGATCTCGGGATGAACCAGCGGCTCCCCGCCCGCTATGGAGACCATCGGCGCCCCGCATTCCTCGATCGCGCCGATCGCCTGATCCACCGGCATCCGCTGCTTGAGGATGTGCTCGGGATGCTGGATCTTCCCGCAGAAGGAGCAGGCCAGGTTGCACTGGAAGAGCGGCTCGAGCTCGACGAGCAGCGGGAACTTCTCCACGCCGCGGAGCTTCTGCTTCATGAGATAAGAGCCCACTCTCACGCTCTGCCTGAGGGGTACCGGCATATGTCAGGTCTCCTTGGTTGGGTCGGGCAGCGTTGCGGTCCAGTTCTCGAGCGCTCGTGCAGCGCTTCCTAAAGCACGATACGCCTTAATCCCGCCTGTCATTGTCGAAAATCGGACAAGTTCACGAGTGGGCGTGTCTACCACCGCGCGAAGCGCGGCAAACGGGCGATCGGCTGCGGCTGTCGCCAGCCAGACCGACTCCATGTCGACGGCGATCGAGCCATCCGCCGCCAGACGTGCCCGCTCGGCCCCCCGCGAGAGCTTGGGCACCGAGACGATCGGGCCTTGGCGGACGGTGAGGCCCGATCCGGAGAGCTCCTTCACCAGCTGCGGTAAGCGCTGGCACTGAAGAGCCGCCCCATCGCCGCGCAGCTCGTCCGCGAGGACCAGGTCGCCTGGCTGCAGGTCGTCGGCAAGCGCACCACAGAAGCCGAGCACCGCGACCGCCCGCGCCGGCACCGCAGCGGCCCGCGCCGCGGCGGCGCGAGCGCGGTCGGGCCCCATCCCCGTCCGCATCACGCGGCCGGCCCGGCGGGCGGCGAATGCCTCTATCCGCAACGGCGCGAGCACGAGCAACCCTCCGCTCACGCGACCCAGCGCCCGAGCGCCGTGACCGGGAACACGAGCCGGTACAGGTGGTAGTTGATGTAGAAGTCGCCGGGGAAGCCGGTGCCGGTGTAGTACGGCTCGTCCCAGGTGCCGTCCTCGCGCTGGGTCGAGGAGAGCCATGTGAGAGCGCGATCGACCATCTCGTCGCGCGGGTGCCCGGCAGCGTGCAGCCCGATCAGAGCCCACGCCGTCTGCGACGCGGTGGACTCGCCGCGCCCGCTCCAGGAGCGGTCCACGTACGAGCGGCAGTCCTCGCCCCAGCCGCCGTCCTCGTTCTGGTGCGCGCGCAGCCACTCCACCGCGCGCCGCATCGCCGGGTCGTCGCTCGCCACGCCCATGGCCGCGAGGGCGGGCAGCGCCGCGCCGGTTCCATACACGTAGTTCACGCCCCAGCGCCCGTACCAGGAGCCGTCGGCCTCCTGCTCGCGCAACAGCCATGCGAGGCCGCGCCTCGCGGGCTCGCCGTGCGCCATGCCCTCGGCGGCGAGCATCTCGATCGCGTGCGCCGTCACGTCGGCGCTCGGCGGATCGGTCACCTCGCCGAAGTCGCAGAACGGGTGCTTCTCCACCAGGCCGTGAAAGTTGTCGGCGTCAAAGGCGCCCCAGCCATCGTTCGAGGACTGCATCCCCACGATCCAGTTCACGCCCCGCCGCACCGCCGCGTCCACCCGCTCGCGATCCGGGTGCGCCACGCGCCGCAGCGCCAGCACCACCTCGGCGGTGTCGTCGATGTCCGGGTAGTTGTCGTTCTCGAACTCGAACGCCCAGCCGCCGGGCTCAAGCGCGGGGCGCCGCACCGCCCAGTCGCCGCGCAGGCGCACCTCCTCGTCGAGAAGCCAGTCGGCCGCGCGGATCAGGGCCGGATCATCGGCTGCGATGCCCGCGTCGCGCAGCGCGATGATCGCCAGGGCCGTGTCCCAAACGGGCGACTGGCAGGCCTCGAGCCAGCAGCGATCCTCCTCGTAGACGGTGAACGACTCGAGGCCCTCGAGCGACGCCTGCATCAGCGGGTGGTCGATCGGATAGCCCTGAAGGTCGAGCGCCATCATCGAGTAGACCCACGGCGGCTGGATCCCGCCCCACGAGCCGTCGGCCTCCTGGCGGGCGATGATCCAGCTCTCGGCACGCGTGAGGGCGATCCGCCGCAGCCAGCGAAGGGGCCGGCGCTCGTAGGCGCGCAACGCGCGGTCGAGCACACCGAACCAGCCGCGCAGCGTGCGCAGCGATCCGCGCTCGACGCCGCGCGGCACCCCCGTGAACAGCTCCTCGAGGCCGAAGGGAAGCGGCCGCACCGGGCGGTGCGCCCACACCACCGTGAGCGCGGCCACGGTCTGCCTGCCCCAGCAGGCGAACGAGTAGATGCTCACCGGCGCCCCGCCCGGCAGCAGCATCAGCTCCGGGGGCAGCGCCGGGATGTGGTCCCAGGACCAGATGCCGAACAGCGCGAGCCAGATGTGCGTGAACACGCGTGCGTTCTCCACGCCGCCGTGCGCGAGGATGAACTCGCGGGCGCGCACCATGTGATCGGCATCGAGCGGATCACCGCAGAGCCTCAGCGCGGCGTAGGACTCCACCGTCGTGGAGAGATCGCCCGGCGCGCCGTAGAAGTTGCCCCAGCTGCCGTCCTCGCGCTGCTGCGAACGGATCCAGTTGGCGGACAGCCGGCTGCGCTCCTCCTCGCGGATGCCGAGGAACTCACGCAGCAGCAGGTCCTCCGCGTCCATCGACACGTTGGTCTCGAGCAGGCCGCGCCAGTAGCCGTCGGCGCGCTGCAGCGAGAGCAGGTGCTCGCGCGCGTGTGCGAGAGCGTCGCGGGCCGCCTCGTCGGCCCGCGAGGGCGCGACGGAGACGTCACTCACCGCGCGCGACTCCCAGCTCGCGCGGGAGGCCGAAGCGCACTGTCTCCCTCGCCACCGCCTGCTCCTCCACCTCGAGCGGGCCGAGCCCGCCGAGCGAGTCGAGCACCCGCTGCACGATCCGCTCCGGCGCCGACGCTCCCGCGGCAAGCCCCACCGTCTGCGCGCCGTCGAGCCAGCTCAGCTCGATGTCCTCCTCGTCGTCGATCAGGTAGGCGGGCGTGCCGAGCCGCCGCACCACCTCCACGAGGCGGTTGGAGTTGGACGAGTTCCGCGAGCCCACCACGAGCACCGTGTCGCATTGGCCGGCGAGCGAGCGCACAGCGTCCTGGCGGTTCTGCGTGGCGTAACAGATGTCGTCGGACCGCGGGCCCACGAGATCCGGGAAACGGCGCTCGAGCACGTCGATCACCGCGCGTGTCTCGTCCACGGCAAGCGTGGTCTGAGTGAGGTAGGCCACCCGGCCCGGGTCGTCCACCTCCACCGTCTCGGCCTCCTCCACGCTCGCCACGAGCTTGATTCGCTCGGGCGCGTGGCCGAGCGTGCCCTCCACCTCGTCGTGCCCGGCGTGGCCGATGAGGATGATCGTGTAGCCGGCATCGGCGAACTGGCGCGCCTCGCGGTGAACCTTGCCCACGAGCGGGCAGGTGGCGTCGATCAGGTTGAGGTCGCGTTCCGCCGCCATGCCGCGCACCACCGGCGCGACGCCGTGAGCGGAGAGCACAGTGGTAGCGCCCTCCGGCACCTCGTCCACCTCGTTCACGAACACGGCGCCGCGCTCCTCGAGTTCGGCCACCACATGCCGGTTGTGGACGATCTGGCGGCGCACGAACACCGGCGCGCCGTGGCGCTCGAGCGCCCTCTCCACCACCTCGATCGCGCGCTCCACCCCCGCGCATGACGCGCGCGGCGCCGCCAGCAGCACCCGGCGCGGCGCGACGGCATGCGCCCAGCGGTCGAGCACCCAGGTGGCCTCGGCGAGCGCCCGGTGCGCCCGCGCCCCGCTGGCGGCCGCCACGAGCGGCCGCCCAAGCTGGTTGGAGCCGCTGCGCACCACGGCGCGCAGCACGGCAAACGGGCGGCCGCCGGCGCCGTTCGCCAGCCAGCCCGACCCGGTGTCGGCCGCGATCGCGCCGCTCTCTCGGAGCTGCGCGCGCTTGCTGCGCAGCAGGGCGATGCCGTGCGGATTCGAGACGATCGGACCCACGCGCACCTCGATTCCCGCGCGGCGCAGCGCGCCCGCAAGAATTCCCGCCGCGGGGATGGGCACGGTGCCGTCCGGGTAGCGGATCTCGTTGGCGAGCACGAGATCGCCCGCCTCCAGCGAGGGGTCGATGGCCATGCACACACCCGTCACGGCCACGGCGGAGCCGGGTGCGCGCAGCGCGCGCTCGGCCGCACGGCGCGACAGCCTGGAACCGATGCCGCTGTAGACCACATGCGCCTCGGCAGATCCAACGCGAGCCGCGCGGGCATCAAGGGGGATGGGCGCGAGCACCACGAGGCCCTGGGCGCTTCCGTTCATGCGGCGTGCACCATCGCGGGTGTGGAGTTCCCGAGCGTTGCGAGCGCCTCGCTGACCGCCGTGTGCCCGCTGCGCACCGCGCCCTCCATCGTGGCGGGCCAGCCGGTGGCGGTCCACGCGCCGGCGAGGAAGAGGCCCGGCACGCCCGTCCGCGCGCCGGGGCGAAGCCGCCCGGAGCCGGGCTCCGCACGGAAGGTGGCGGCGTGCTCGCGCACGATGAAGAAGTCCTCCACCCGCGCGTCGCGCGCGGCGGGCAGCAGCTCCCCCAGCGCGGGCAGCAGCTCGTCTCGCAGCTCCTCGTTCGACATGCTCATCTCCCGATCCGCGCCCGAGAGCGACAGCGCGAGGTGCTGGCCGCGCTCGAGCCCCGACTCCTCGGTGCGGTCGAACAGCCATTGCACCGGCGTCTGGAGCCCGGCGGCGAGCGGCAGGTCCGTGACCGCGCGGCGATAGATCACGTGCGCGTTCACGATCGGCGAGGTGCCGAGGCCATCGAGCGGCACGTTCACGGCGCCGGCCGGGAGCATCCCCGCGGCACGGTCGTGCGGGACGGCCACCACCGCGGCATCTGCACTGAGCGCGCCCGCGTCCGACTCGATCTCCAGGCCCGGCCGCACCGCGTGCACACGCGTCTTGAGGCGCACGTCCACGCCGGCCTCGCGAAGCGCGCGCTCGGCGGGATCCGCGTGGAGGCGGGAGAGCGGCACGCGCGCGTAGCCCACGTCGCCGGCGTCGGCGGCGTCGAGCAGGCCTGTCTGGAAGACCTTCGCGGCCATCGCGAGCGACGCACGCTCGGCCGGGAGGTTGAGCGTGGGAAGCGCGATCAGATTCCAGAGCGAGTCGATCGCCGCCTGGCTCTCGCCGCGCTGCGCGAGCCAGGAGCCGAACGACTGAGAGTCGAGCGACGGATCCTCGAGCTCGAGCTTCGACAGCGCCCGCGCCGTGGACGCCGCGCGCAGCCGCTGGAGCGGCGATAGGAACGGGTAGGTGGCGAGCGCTCCCGCCAGATGGAGGGGAGTGGGCAGACCCGTGCGCGCGAGGGTGCCGCGCCGTCCGTCGGGGGCGATCACGGGAATCGAGAGGCGCTCCTGCAGCAGGGTGTGACGGGTCACGCCGAGCCGGTCGAGCAGCGCCCGGTAGTTCGTGCAGCAGCGCAGGAACACGTGCTGGCCGTTGTCGATCTCGAGGCCGTCGCGCTCGAACGAGTAAGCCGCGCCGCCGAGCCGCGTGCGCACCTCGAGCAGCGTGACCTCGGCGCCGGCCTCAGCGAGGTCGAGCGCCGCGGTGATGCCGGCCAGCCCGCCGCCGACCACCACCACGCGCCGGCCGCTCACGCCGCCGCCTCCATCAGGCTGCGCGCCGCCACCCACGCCTTCTCCCAACCCGGAAGCGACACTCGCCGCTCCATCACGAGACCGGGCGACTCCTCGATCCGCTCCAGCAATCGCCTGTAGATGCCGGTCATTGCGAGCACGCAAGAGGCGCTCCTTGTGTCGAGCAGCGGCACGAGCTCGAGCCCGCGGTCGAACCACTCGCGCGCCCGGCCGGCCTGGAACGACACCAGTGCGGAAAGGGCCTCGGGCGATCCCTCCGGGAAGTTCGGGCAGTCGAAGCGCACGAGGTCCTCGCGCGGCAGGTAGACGCGACCGCCCAAGGCGTCCTCGCGGACGTCTCGCAGGATGTTCGTGAGCTGCATTGCCACGCCGAGGTCATCTGCGAGTACATATGCCCTCTCCGGGTCGGTTGAACCAAAGATGGCGAGGCAGAGCCGGCCTATCGATCCCGCGACCCGGCGGCAGTAGATCACCGTCTCGTCGAAGGTGTCGAAGCGCGCGGGATAGATGTCGGTGCGCACGCCGGCGATCAGGTCGTCGAAGGCGTCCACCGGGAGCTGGAAGCGCTGCGTGGCATCGCCGAGCGCGACCATCATCGGCGTGGGCTCGTGGCCGTTCGACCCGTGGAGGCGGCCCTGGAGCTCGTCGAGCGCGGCGAGCTTCTGCTCGGGCGACATCGTGCCGTCGCCGATGTCATCGACCTCGCGCGCGAACGCGTACGCCGCGCACATCGCGCGGCGCTTCGCCGGCGGCAGCAGCCTGATGCCATAGAAGAAGTTGGCCGCCCTACGCCGAGTGACCCGCTCGCAGTGGCGGTATGCGCTGGTGAGATCCTGCACTCAGGTCCTCGCGAGCCGGAGCAGGATGGTCAAGAAGGCGGCGAGGCGGCGCGGCTGCGACGCGCGCGGGGCGCCGGCGAGCACGTCGTAGTCGCAGCGCTCGATCGCGCCGAGAGCGGCCCGGCCGCCGGCCGCGAAGCCCGCCACCGCGAGGCCCGCGCGCCACGGCAACGTGCGCGCGAGCGGCGCGCCCTCGTCGAGCAGGCGGCGAGCGCGCAGCGCCTCGAACGCCACCACCTGCCGCACGCCCACTGGAGTGGGACGCGTTGCAAGGTCCTCCACCGTGCAGCCGTATCTCTCCATGTCCTCCAGGGGAAGGTAGATGCGGCCGCGGTCGAGGTCCTCCGCCACGTCCTGAAGGTGCTCGACGATCTGGAGACCCGAGCACACGCGGTCCGACAGCTCCATGCGCTCGGGCGTGGCACGGTCGAAGACGTAGAGCACGAGATGGCCGACCGGGTCCGCCGAGAGCCGGCAATAGTCGAGCAGCTCGTCGAACGTGCGGTAGCGCGTGACCTCCTGGTCGCGCCGGTTGGCCTCGATCAGCCGGCGGAACGGGTCGGGGGGGATTGCGTGCGCGCGGACCGTCGGCAATAGACGTTGCATGAGCTCGTGCTCCGGCCGGCCCGCATAGAGCGCGTTCACCTCGCCGTCGAGCCAGTCGAGCATCGCCAGGCGGTCGCCCTCCGCCTCGTCACCGATGTCGTCCACGAGGCGGGCGAAGCCGTACAGCGCGTAGAGGTCGGCGCGAAGCGCGCGCGGCAGCACCGGGTTGGCCACGCGGAAGTTCTCGAGGCGCGACTTCCCCATCACCTCTTCGGCGCTCGGGAGGCGGCCCGGCGGGACCTTCGCAGCGGTCAATTCACCCTGCTCAGACGCAGAAGCGGGAGCTTGCAGCGGGGTCGACGACATAGGTTCCCGGCACACTACCGCGACCAGGGCGGGTTCTTCCATTCGGCCGCCCATCCGGGGGGTCTTGTTGGTGACATTCGCGCACAATGGGCGGATTGCTTGCACGGACAGCCACGGCGCGTGACGCGGAGGCGATCGCGCGGATCTACAACGAGGGAATCGAGGACGGTCTCGCCACGTTCGAGACGGCGCCGCGCGCGGCCGGCGACATCTTGGGCTGGCTCGACGCCGGCTTTCCGCTCGTGGTGGTTGAGGATGCCGGTGTGGTGGCCTGGGCGTCCGCGCCGCCGTACCGGCCGTCTCGGCCGCCGTATTCCGGGGTTGCCGACTTCTCCGTCTATGTGGCGCGCGAGGCGCGCGGTCGCGGCGCGGGGCGTGTGGCGGTGGAGGCGCTGATCGCTGAATGCACGCGACGTGACATGTGGAAGCTCGTGAGCCGGATCTTTCCGGAGAACGTGGCAAGCCTCGCGCTGTGCCGCTCGCTCGGCTTCCGCGAAGTGGGCGTGTACCGGCGACATGCGAAGCTCAATGGCCGCTGGATGGATACGGTGATCGTCGAGCTGCTCATCGGCGAGGCGCGGTGCGATTGAGCAGGCCGGCCGCCTGAAGCGGTCAGAGATCCGCGAAGCCCCTCAGGTCTATGCCGGCGGCTCCTATTGCCTCCTTGACTCGGGGATCGCACAGAGTCTCGAGCTCCTTTGTGCGCTCCTCGCCGTAGGACGATTCGTGGTCGGCCTCCGCGGCCGGGTGGCATGCGAACTCGGTGGTACCCGCTGGCAATCCCTGGATCGCCGCCACGAGCGCATCGACCTCGATGGCCTCGGGCACCGGCCACCCCCTGCCGTCCTGGCCATAGAAGACACCGCTGTAGGCGATGCTCGGCGTGAGCGCGCGCACGGGCACGCCGAGGCGCTCGCCCGCCGCCAGCACCGCCGACCTCGCGGGCTCGTCGCGGTGGACGTGCTGGTGTGAGTCGAGATGTGTCGGCTGGCGCCCCACCTGCCGCTCGAAACGCTCGAGCTGCCGTCGCAGCTCCTCTTCCACCGCGGCCGGCGTCTCCTCGGCGAGCACCTCGTAGCGCGCGCGCCAATCGCCGTCGCGGTACTCCCACTCGCCAAGGTCCACATGGAGGCCCACGCTCAGCGAATCGCTTCGGCGCGCGTATGTCGCCGCCTCCTCCGCGGCGTCCCATCTGACCATCAGCGAGGCGCTCGTGACTATCCCCTCCTCGTGCGCCCGGATCACGCCGCGGTTGACGCCGGGGGAGCGCCCGAAGTCGTCGGCGTTCACGATCAGGATCCTGCGGGTCATGCGAGCCCCAGCGATCTCACCAGCGTGAGCGCCTCGCCCACCCAGTCGTGCGCGTGCTCGCGGGGCGGCCGCCACTCCCGCGACCAGCCGAGCCATTGGAGGGCGAAATGCAGGCGGCAGCGCTCCACATCGCCGTGCGGCAGCCGCGTGCCGGCGCGCGCGTACGCGTCGATGAGCCGCTCGCGCTCTGCGTCGCCCCAGCCGCCCACGAGCGCCGCGAGGTCCATGGCCGCCGGGCCGATTGCGGCCATCTCCCAGTCCACTGGGCAAACGCGCAACGGCCTCGGCCGAACGAGCACGTTCGATGGGTAGAACTCGCCGTGAACGAAGTGGCGCGGCAGGCTGGCCAGCGCGGCGGCCACCTCGCCGTAGCCGCTGAGCGCCCTCACGAGCTCCGGGGCTCGAGGATCGCCCGCGCCGGCAAGCGCCGCACGCGCCCGGTCGCACCAATCGCAGAACCACGCTTCGGTGTGCTCGATCAGGTACGGGTTCGCTCCGCGCACGGCGTCCACCCGATTCGCGAAGCGAGCGTGAAACCCGGCGAGCCAGCCTGCCACGCCCTCCCAGATTTCGAGCTCGCCCACCTGCCACAGCTCGACGCCGGGCACCTTCTCGATCACGAACCACTGCCCCTCGCCCGTGCCGTAGAACCGTGGGCCGATTCCGGCGGGTGCGAGCACGTCGCGGTAGGTGGCGAGCTCGCGTTCGGGCTCGTAGGTGAAGTCGGGCTTGGTGATCCGGGCGTCGCCGATCAGACGCTCGCGCGCGAGCTCCTTGAGGATGAGCGAGAGCTCCGTGCCGTCCCGCAGCCGGACCTGCAGCTCGTCGAGCGCTGCGCTCGTGGCGTACCGATACGGGCGGCGCGACAGCTCCACCACCTCGTCCCCTCCGAGCAGCTCGCGCAGCTCACCGTCCGTCGGCACGGTGCTCAGGGACATAGCCTCTCCAGCAGCGCGCCGAGAACGCGGTCGGAGTCGAGATGGTCCTCGGCGATCGCGCGAGCCCCCGCGCGCTGGCGCTCGTAGTCCGCGTCGATTTGCTCGATGGCCCCCACGACGTCGTCGACGGAGGAGAAGCTGAACAGCCCCTCGCCCGTGGGGAGGCGGCGATCAAATCCCGTGTCTTGCGCGATCACCGGGCGCCCCGAGGCGAGGTAGCAGGCGCTGCGGTCGCTGAACCAGCCGGAGCCGGACACCACGTAGCCCGACTTCGCCAACCCGAACTCCGCCCACGAGCCCTGCACGAAGCGGCGGTAGTCGTCCGGCGTCGCCGCCACCTCGGCCGGGTCGAGCAGGGTCCAGCCGTTCTCCTCCAGCGCGGCGAGGTCGCTCGCCTCGTCCGGATGGATCGCGACCGCGAGCTCGAAGCGCGACGGCGCCCGGCGCGGCAACTCCATCAGCGGGCGAAGCGAGTGCGCCTTCTGGCCGTACTGCACGCCCTCGTGCCAGATCGCGCCGTAGCTGCGCCAGTGCCCGACGGTGGTGCTCGCGCGGTGCTCGAGCCGGGAGGCCACGGGCCATTCATCGAGCACCACGGGCGGGAGCGTGGGGAGCCAGTCTCGGCCGCAAGTGGGGATCGGGCAGCCGGGGCTGCCGATCGCGTCAGCCACGCTCACGAAGTGCGTGTGGGCATCGAGACGCATGTCCACGCCCTCCACCGCGTGCCAGAGCTGAAGGAAGGCCGGGTCGAGATCGAGATACGCGCGCACGGGCACGTGTTCGAGCACGTCGGGCTCGGCGAGCATTCCCGACACGTTGAGGAGCAGGTCCGCCTCGCGTGCGGCGGCGCGCAGCCGCTCGCGCGACATGCCGGCCGGCTCCCCGGCGTCGCGGGGCACGAGCGCCCAGCGTCCCTCGAACCCGAAGTCCCGCATCACCCGCTCGCAGTAGGCGGCCGAATCGGGGTCCACCGTGTCGACCGGCTCGGCGAAGTACACGCCACAGCCGAGGCGCCGGAAGCCGAGCAGGTACTGCAGCACCGCCCAGGTGGCCCCACCCTGCCACGGGGTCGCTGCGATCATGCCGCTGACGATGAGGCTCGGCGCGCTCAACGAGTCCGCTCCTGGGCGGGGGCCATGGGCGAGACCATAGTCGTCGCCGGCTCGCTCGCGGCGAGGCCGTACGTGGGCGGGCACACATGGGTCTTTCTCCAGTATCTGCTCGGATTTCGCCACCTCGGCTACGACGTTCTGTTCCTGGACCGCCTCGAGCCGGACATGGAGGACGGGCAGCGCTACCTCGCGGACGTGATGGAGCACTTCGACATCCCGTGGGCGCTGTTCCGCGACGGGGGGCGCGAGGTGGCCGGCCTGAGCCGGCCTGAGGTGGTGGAGCGGGCGCGGCGTTCGGTCCTGCTTCTCAACGTGATGGGCTTCCTCGACGACGAGGAGACGCTCGCAGCCGCGCCGCTGCGCGCGTTCCTCGACATCGATCCCGGCTTCGGGCAGATGTGGCGCGAGCTGGGGCTGCACGATCCATTCCAGGCACACCACCGCTACGTGACGATCGGGGAGCGGATAGGCCTGCCGGGCTGCGACGTGCCCACGTGCGGGATCGATTGGGTGACCACCAAGCAGCCGGTGGCCCTCGCCGAATGGCCTTACGCGCGCGGGGGCGGCCGCCGCTTCACGAGCGTGTCGAGCTGGCGGGGGGCGTTCGGACCGATCGAGTACGCCGGCCGGACCTACGGGCTGCGCGTTCACGAGTTCCGCCGCTTCCTCGAGCTTCCGTCTCGCAGCCCCGTCGATTTTGAGCTGGCGCTCGACATCCACGAGGCCGAGACGGACGATCTGGAGCGGCTGCGCCGGCACGGCTGGCGCCTGGTGGACCCCCGCGCCGTGGCCGGCGATCCGTGGCGCTATCGGGACTACGTGCGCGGATCGTCCGCCGAGCTGATGGTGGCGAAGAATCTCTATGTGGACACGCGCGCGGGGTGGTTCAGCGATCGCAGCGCGTGCTACCTCGCCACCGGCAGGCCGGTGCTGGCTCAGGACACGGGTCTCGACGGACTCGTGCCGGTCGGCGAGGGTCTCCTCACCTTCTCCACCCTCGACGAGGCGGTGGCGGGGGCTGAGGAGATCAGCGGGGCCTACGAGCGCCACAGCCGCGCCGCGCGCGAGATCGCGGAGGAGCACTTCGCGGCCGACCGCGTACTCGCCCGGCTCATCGGCAAGCTCGGAGTGTCATGAGCGTCGTGGTGGTGGCGGGCGCACTCGCCAACAAGGTGGGCGTGGGAGGCGAGCCGTGGTTCCGGATGAGCTGGATTCGCGGATTCGAGCGGCTCGGCCTGGACGTGCGCTTCGTGGAGGAGCTCGCCTACCCGGAACCGGCGGCCCTTGCGTGGTTCAGCGAGGTGATGGAGCGCTTCGAGATGACCGGCCGCGCGACCCTGCTCGCGGCCGGAGTCGGCGTTGCGGGACCTTCCCTCGACGACCTGCTCGCGCTCGCCCCGGACGCCACGCTCGTGAACATGAGCGGCCATCTCGCGCCCGGGCGCCTCTTCGATGCCTTCCGCCGGCGCGTGTTCGTGGACGCCGACCCGGGTTTCACTCAGATCTGGCACGAGCAGGGCGACCCGGGCGCTCGCCTAGACGGCCACGACCTCCACTTCACCATCGGCGAGCTGATCGGCACGCCCGGGTGCCCGGTGCCGACGTCCGGCATCGACTGGAAGCACGTTCGCCAGCCGGTGGTGCTGGAGGACTGGCCGGCCACGCCGCTGCCGGAGCTCGACCGGTTCACCACCGTCGCGAGCTGGCGCGCCCCGTTCGGCTCGCTCGAGTACGGCGGGCGCACGTACGGTCTCAAGCACCACGAGTTCCGCAAGGTTATGGAGCTGCCCCGCCGCTCGCCGCAGCGCTTCGAGCTCGCGCTGGACATCCACCCGGCCGAGGAGCCGGACCTGAGGGCCCTGCGGGAAAACGGCTGGGTGCTGGTGGACCCACGCGCGGTGGCCCGCACGCCGGACGAGTTCCGCTCCTACGTGCAGGGCTCGGGCGCCGAGTTCTCGGTGGCGCAGGGAGTCTACGTCGGCACCGGGTGCGCCTGGTTCAGCGACCGCACGGTACGCTACCTCGCCTCAGGCAAGCCCGCGCTGGTGCAGGACACCGGCTTCAGCCGCACGTTGCCGGTGGGTGAGGGCCTTGTGCCGTTCAGCAATCTCGAGGAGGCCGTGGCGGGCGCAGCCGACATCGCCGCCCGCTACGAGGAGCACTGCTCCGCGGCGCGGCGGATCGCGGAGGAGCACTTCGCGGCGGAACTGGTGCTGGCGCGGTTTTGCGAGGAGGCGGGTATCCAGCCGTAGCGACCGCGGATAAGATCGCCGCTTCCGTGAGCGAGTCGATCTCCGCGCTCGATCAAGCCAAGGCCCGCGCTCGCGAGGTCAGCTCCCGCCATCCGCCGTTCATGGAGGCGCTGCTGGCCGATACGCGCCTGGCCGCCGCCCTCCGGGGCGAACGATCCAAGTTCCGCTCCCGCCTCGACGGCGTCCTGCAGGCGCTACGCCTGATGCTGAAGACGGATGCGTTCTTCGCGCTCGCGGCCTACCGCGCAAAGGCGAGCCTGCAGGCCCGCGGGATCCCGGTGCTGCCCTGGATCGCCCACAGGCTGGCGATGATGTCAGCGCAGATCTCGATCGGGGACGCCGTGCTGGTACATCCCGGGGTCTTCATCCCAAGCGGCCAGGTGGTGATCTACGGAGTGGTGGAAATCCATCCAGGGGTCACGCTGCTGCCCTGGGTCACGGTGTCGCCGATCGCGGGCGGTCTCGTGGGCCCGACCATCGGCCCGCTCGCCCAGATCGGCACCGGGGCAAAGGTCCTGGGCGAGATCGAAGTGGGTGCCCAGGCACGCGTGGGAGTGAATGCGGTGGTGCTCGACGACGTGCCGCCGAACACCACGGTCGTGGGCATTCCGGCGCGAGCCATCGAAGGGTGACCCAGCCGGGCTCCCCTCCGCCGCCCGAGGCCTTTGCCGCCTTCGGACAGGGCAGCATGATCGCGCCGCCTGCGATGGTCCCGTGCCCGCGGCTGATCGAGATCGGCGAGGGCGTGTTCGTCATGCCCGGCGCCTGGCTGTCGGTAATGGAGGAGCACAACGGGCGAAATTACGAGCCGCGCCTGCGGATCGGCGACCGCGTATCGCTCGGGCGCGACGCGGTGGTGGCGTGCATCGGCTCCGTGGAGATTGAGGACGACGTGCTCAGCGCGGACCGCATCTTCATCGGCGACACCTACCACGACTACCGCAACCCGCGGATGCCGGTGGCGCGCCAACACCTCATCGATCCGAGGCCGGTGCGGATCGGGCGTGGGGCGTTCCTCGGCGTGGGCGCGATCGTCCTGCCCGGGGTCACGGTGGGCGAGAACGGCTACGTCGGAGCGGGCGCCGTTGTGACCGAGGACGTGCCGCCGCGCTCGGTGGTCGTCGGCAATCCAGCCCGCGTGGTCAAGCGGTGGGACGACGCGGCCGGCGAGTGGGTCGCGGTCCGCGCCTAGCCCCGCTTGCGCCAGAACACGCCGGTCCAGTCGATGCGCTCGATCGGATCGTCGATGCCGTGCTCGCGGCGGAAGTCGTCCACCGCCTCGCGGCAGGACGGGAGCGCGTAGTCGTCCACCAGTAGGAAGCCGCCCGGCGCGAGCCCGTCGTAGAGGTTTACGAGACCGTCCATGGTCGACTCGTACATATCGCCGTCCAGGCGGATCATCCCCCAGGTTCGGTCGCGCAGCCCTGGCAGTGTGTCGCTGAACCAGCCCTCCACGAAGTGCACCCGGTCGTCGAGCAAGCCGTAGCGGCGGAAGTTGTCGCGCACCTGCTCGACTGACACGGCAAGCACGTCGAGGCTCTGTGCCCAGGCCTGGTCGGCGTCGGCGGGATAACGCTCCAGATCGGGCTCCGGCAGACCCTGGAATGAATCGGCCAGCCAGACGTGCCGTTGGTCGTCGCCGAAGGCCTCCAGCGCTCCGCGCATGAGGATCGAGGCGCCGCCCCGCCACACACCCGCCTCGATGAGATCTCCCGGCACGTCATCGGTGACGATTGCCTGCACGCAGTCCCTGATGTTCCGCATGCGCTTCAGGCCGATCATCGTCTGCCCGTGCCGCGGCCAGTCGCGGCCCTCGGCGCGCTCGAGGGCGAAGTCCGCGCGCTGCCGGTACTCCTCGAGCGTGAACATCCCGCCGGCGTCGAACAGCTCGGCTGGAGGCTC
Source organism: Thermoleophilaceae bacterium (assembly GCA_036378175.1). Classification (GTDB taxonomy): domain Bacteria; phylum Actinomycetota; class Thermoleophilia; order Solirubrobacterales; family Thermoleophilaceae; genus JAICJR01. The sequence goes on along the minus strand of DASUWY010000051.1, from coordinate 93,559 downwards.
AATCGCATCCACGTCCGCGTACAGGGTGTGTGTGAGCGCCCCGATCAGCAGATCGAGGTAGCGCTCACGGAGCGCCGTTGTGAGCTGATCGGCGTGCGTGCGCAAACCCGCTACCGCACACGCCTCAGGTAGCCACCCGTGTTGAAGGTCAGCCCGAAGCGCTCGAGTGAATAGTCGGGAACGAAATCGCCCTCCTTCAGGATCGCTTGAACCGAGGCCGCCGGGCCCGGCCCGAAGTCGGTCCACACGGGGTTGCCCTGCAGGATCGTGTCCTCGACCACGACGTACGACCCCACGGGCACGAACGGGGCGTAGTTGCGGAAGGCATCGAGCACCTGGACGTTCGAGCCGCCGCCCAGGATCACGAGTGCGTTCGGGCTCTCCCCCACGATGTCCCGCGCCTGTGCGGCGGTTTGCGGGGCGGCCGCGTTTCCGTGCAGGTACTTGATCCGCGGGTGCTCTGGAGGAGTCGCGAGCGAATTGCCGTCGATCGAGAGCACCTGGCCCTCGCCCGCGAGATCGCAGATCGATGCGAGAAACAGAGCACGGCCGCCGCTGCCCGTGCGGGTCTCCACGATCCAGTCCGGCCTCAGCCGGAAGACGAGTTCCTGGTAGGCAAACAGGTCGGTGGGTGCCCTGTGCACCGCCCTGCCGAGCCATTGAGTGTTGTGCCACTCGCCGCTGCGCCAGAAGGCGTCGATGAACTCCAGCTTGAGATCCTGGGGCACTGGCACCGGGCGGGACGGCCGCGTGCCCCTCGCTCCCACGTGGGCGCCTTTGAAGTCCCGGAAGTTGGCCATGTGGCGCGGTCTTGTGCGGCGGGCTCTGTCCGGCATACCGCCGATGAAGTGCGTCCGCGGTGTGGGCACCTGAAAGCGCCGTCCTCTCAGCGCCTCGTACTGGTCGTCATAGGACCTGATCAGGTCGTCGGGCTCGACCTCGTTCGTGGTCGTCCCTCCGTGAAGCTGGTGGAACGAACCCTCGCCGAGGATCGTCACCACCGTGGCCCCGGGCGTGCCCACCATCCGCTCGAAGAAGTCGAGGTTCACGAAGCCGCCTCCGGGCACCGAGAAGCTCTCGTCCATCCCGCCCGCCTGCTCGATCAGCGAGCGCGGCACGAAGATGCAGTTGCTCTCCCAATCGCCGTCGAACCAGTCGCGGTTGCCGATGAAGTGACCGACGTCAAAGAGCCGGTACCCGTCGGCCGGCCAGTCGATCTGGGCGAACAGGCGGTCCTCGTAGTCCTTGTCGTAACCCGCCGCGACCGTCTGGGGCTGCTGGCCCGGCCCGAGATACCACTGCTTCGTGACCGCCACCGCCGGCTCGTAGGTGGACAGCGCGAGCGTCCCAAAGCGGAGGACGCCGGGCGTGAGCACGTGAGCGCCATCGATCATGATCGCGACGGCGCTCGCATCGGATGCCGCGATGCCCCGGTTGATCGCATGCGCGGGCGACGGCGCCGAATCGGCTCCCAGCTCGATGTAGCGGAAATGCGGGCCGAAGCTGCGAACGAACTCCTCCCCCAGCCGCTCCTCGGGCCGCGAGCCGTTGTCGACCACGATCACCTCGTAGTCGAGGTGATCAATTCCGCGCTGGTAGCTCCGAGACAGCGAATGGAGCGTTCTCGAGGCCTCGCGGCGCATGTTGTACGTCACGACGATCACGGCGAGGTCCTTCGTCGCTGTCTTTCGAGCGGCGCGGACGGCGCCGTTCGAAGCCCGCACGGGCTGCGGCTCGGCCGTCTTTCGCCAGGTCGCGGCGCTCCAGTCCACGCGCTCGAGCGGATCGAGCACGCCGTGCTCGGCGCGGAAGCGGTCGACCGCGGCGCGGCAGTCCGCCTCGCCATATCCGTCGATCACCACGAAACCGCCGGGCCTCACTCGGTCGTAGAGAGCGTCGAGCACGGCTTTCACGTCCTCGGGATCTCCGCTGTCGATCCGAAGGAGCGCGATCGCATCCGCAGAGACCTCGCCAACGGCTGTGGCGAGCGCGCCCTGCGCGAACGCCACGCGCTCATCGAGCAGGCCGAAGCGCGCAAAGCCCTCCCTGACCGCGTTCAGGTCGGCCACGAACGTTGGCCTGTCAGCGCCGCCGGTGCCTCCGCCGCCCCAGCGATCGATGGCCCACACCCGCGGCCCGGCCAGCTCATGAGCCTCCACGAAGCCGCGCATGAAAATCGCCGCTCCGGCTCGGCCGCTGCCGCACTCCACGAGATCACCCTCGACCCCGTCGGCGCGGATCGCCTCGAGGCACGTCTCGAGATGGTCGAGACGAACCCGGCCGAGGGTCGCGTACGCGAGATTGTGCAAGGTGCCCGTGCCCTTCGCCGGGCTGCCCGTCCGGCGCGCTTCCCTGAGCTCGCGTAGGGCGAGCGGCTTATAGCGACTCGGGTCGGCCAGGATCTTCGGATTCGGCGCCCGTCCGGTGCCTGCGCACTCGAGCAGGTGATCGATGCGCACCTCGTTCTCGAGGTAGTGCTCGTCGAGCAGTACGTCGCTGAGCAGGTCCAGATAGCGGCGCGTAGCGCGCGCCGCTGCATCCGCATCATTGCCATTCCGCGCGAGCGAGGGCTCGCTCGTTAGCTGTTCGCTCTCCACCGAGTCTCGCTACCTGCTGGGGCCGACGGGGAACCTCCAGCGTAATCCATAGTCGCGCTGGCGCAAGCGTCCGTAATAGGGTGCGTCTGACCCCGCCTGATGAGCGACGCCGGCTTGAGCTTTGACGACGACGCCTTCGAGGCGCGTCTGGTCTGGATCTTCGGTTCCACCCGGAGCGGAAGCACGTGGCTGCTGCGACTGCTCTGCCACCCACTCACGTTGCAGCCACAGGACGGGCTGGGATTCAGCCTGCCCGCGGAGGCCGGTGTTGCACCGCCGGCGGACGTGCTTCCGGTGGACGAGTTCCTCCTCGGCCACCATCTTGCGCCTCAAGTGGGCGACCCCACGAAGGCACCGGATGGGCGGTACGTGGCGGCGACCGTCAACTCCTTCTGGTCCCCCCACGCGCATTACATGCTGTCCAGCCACTTCGAGGACATCTGGCGGCCGGAGCTCCGGCGCCTCGTGCTGGTTCGTCTCCACGCGATCGTCGACCGAGCCGCGCGCCGGTTCCCGGTGGGCGACGATCCGGCCGTGGTGATCAAGGACGTGGGCGTCTCCCACGCGGCCAACAGCACCATGTCGCTGCTGCCGCGGTCGCGCTTTCTCTTCCTCGTCAGGGATGGACGCGACGTGATCGACTCGCTGATGCACGCCGCGCAGCCCGGCTCCTGGTTCGCTCGGGTCGCGAAGCCCTTGATCACGTCCACGGACGATCGGCTTGACTTCCTTCGCAGGAAGGCGATCGACTGGGCGTGCTGGACGGACTCGTGCCTCGCAGCGTGGGACGCTCATGCGCCGGATCTTCGGCGAATGGTCCGGTATGAGGAGCTGCTCGCCGACCCTGTGGGGCAGCTCCGCTCGCTCTGCCGCTGGATTGGCGTCGACCGCGACGAGCGAGCGCTGGAGGCGACAGTTGGCGCGAACGCGTTTGGGACCAACGAGCCAACCGGTCCAACCGAGTTCGCTCGGGCCGCGACTCCCGGGCTGTGGCGGCAGAACCTTTCGTCCGATGAGCAGCACGCAGCCAACGAGATCATGGGCAATGCACTCGCCAGGCTGGGCTATTTGGTTTAGAACACTCTGGGGCAGGACGTGTCGAAAGCGAGGGTTTGATGGAAGGAAGCGAAGCACGCGACGTGGCGCTCCTTGGGGAGCACCTCCGGGAATCCCTGGAGCGCTTGCCAGGTCCCGCCTACTACAACGTGCTGAGGTGGATCCACCGGATCCTCGAGCCAGCGAATTACGTGGAGATCGGCGTTCACAAGGGCGTCTCGCTGGTGCAGGCGTGCGATGGGACGCCCACGATCGGTATCGATCCGGCGCCTGACGTCGACCGGGAGGTTCCAGACGCCACGATCTATGAGCTGACGAGCGACGACTTCTTTGCCCGCCACGACCTGAACGCGCTGCTCGGCGGCCCCGTGGAGCTGGCGTTCATCGATGGCCTGCATCTGTTCGAGCAGGTCTTGCGTGACTTCGTGAACCTCGAGAGGCATTCCGCGCCGGACGCGGTGATTCTCCTGCACGACTGCGTGCCACTCGACGAGACGACGGCGAGCCGCGAGCGAACGACCGACTTCTACTCCGGCGACGTGTGGAAGGCCACGCTCGCGCTCAGGCGTGCGCGGCCGGACCTCGACATGGCGATCGTGCCCACGGCCCCCACGGGCCTGTGCCTGGTACGGGGGCTGGATGCCTCAGGTGAGCAGCTCGAGCGGGAGCTGCCGGCGATCGTGGACTCGTACATGGACCTCGGCTTCGATTACTACCTGGCGCACAGGGATGAGATGCCGGGGCAGATCACGAACGACGAGAATGCGGTCAGGGACTGGCTGAGGCCGGCGGCTGCCGGTTAAGGCGCGAGCCAGCGTCGCTGCCGCTGTTCCACGGCCCCCGGATTCACGGGGGGCATTCTCGCGTCGCGCGTGAATCGGCCTGGCTGCTCTCGCCGTCCGGCGCTCAGCGCGATCAGGTGGCGCCAGACGATTCCCTTGGCCAGCACCTCCTCCACTCTGAGCGTGTCGTTGCGGCCCACGAGCGCCCGCGCCGACCGCCCCGCGAGCCACGCGAAAGCCAGCGGAGAACGAGTGGCGTCGATGAAGAGGCGCAGCGCGCGGCGCTTGCGCGAAGTCAGCTCGGCATCGCAGCGCGCGAGGAGGACCCGGGCGAGGAACTCCCGCTGGAGATAGAGGCTGAAGTAGGCGGCGCGCCAGCGGTCGAAGCTATCGAGCGGTCTCGGCGGCTCCTGGCCCGAGGCCACGCGACCGAGCACGGCGCGCGGATGCTGGACGTAGTCGTAGAGCGGGCGATCGACGTAGGCGATGTCGCCGAGCGCGAGCGCGACGACGGCGAGCCAGTGATCGTGGAAGTCCCAGCCGGGCCCGTCCGGAAACGGCAGTGAACGCTCGATCGTCTGCCGGCGGAAGAGGCAGGCTGCGCCCGGGATCGAGTTCGAGATCAGCAGGGAGGCGAGGTTCGTGTCGTTCCTGCGGCGCCCCTTCCACAGCGTCTCGGCACGGACCTCGCCGTGCTCGTCGACGCGCCGAAGATCGCTGTAGGCGAGCTGCGCGGGTCCGATCGCGGCCCTCAGCGCCTCGAGCTTGTCGGGGTACCAGCGATCGTCCTGGTCGCTCAGTGCCACGAGCTCCGCATCCGCCGGAGCCATGTTCAGAGCACGCTCGAAGTTCCGGTAGAAGCCCTGGCGCCTGTCCGCGCGCGAGACCACGAAGCGCGGATCGCCTTCGACGGTGTTGCGTATGGCCTCGAAGGGATTTGCCTCCGAGCAGTCGTCGCTGATCAGGCAGATCCAATCCCGGTCGGTCTGCCCCCTGATCGACTCGATCTGAATCCGGAAGAGCTCTGCGTCCGGGTTGTACGTGGCCATGCAGATGGCGATCAGAGCCCTCGCGCCCGCTTCGGGCAGGCGAGCGTCACGTGCCGGCTCCTGGCGCGGCACCACCGCAATCGTCCCGATTCGTGCGCAGGCCGTCGAGCCGCCCTCGAGCCGCGCCTCCACGGTGAGCTCGACCTGCCCGGGCCGTTCCTGGGCCGGTATCGGGATCGTGGCCCAGAAACCACTCCGATAGGCACGCGGGTCCTCCTCGAAGCGGTCGAGACGCGGCATCCCCCACGCGTCCGGTCGGTGGCGCGCCCCGTTCGCGACGATGGCGAGGTCGGTGACGGCGCGCTGGCGATGGAAGCAGGTGCCCATGCAGAAAACCGCTGTTGCGTGGCCCACCGGAAGCACTGGGGGCAGCGCCCTGCCGAGAGCAACCACGAGCCCCTCCTCCTCCGCTGCGCCATTGCGGACGCCGCTCACGGAAGGGCACGCTATTGGTTCCTAGCTGGACAGTCCGCTGCCGGGCGTATACGCCAGCGCCGGCGCCAGCGTGCGGAAGAGCTGCAGCCACGCGTGAGCGATCTCCGCGCCCGCGCCTTCCCGGCGGTCCAGGGCCTGCGGTAAGTAGAAGCCGAGCCATCCCGCTGCATACGGCCGCGTGGCCAGGATGAAGCGCTCGACGGTGGGCGCATCGGCCCACAGGGGATACGTCTCCTCCACCAGCAGCGGCTTGCCGGTCGCCGCGAGCTGCTTCACGACGTCGACTGACTGAACGGCCCGTCCGCTCCTGGGATAGAGGTGCACCGCGAGGAAGTCGAGCTGCGGCGCGACCGCGCCGGCGTGGAACCCGCTCGCCACCATATTGGGGACCATCCCCACGGTGATCAGATGCCGCTGGTCGTGAGCCCGGACAGCCGCCGCCAGCTGGGCGGTCCACGCTCTCGCCACCTCATCCCGTGTCCGCCCTGCCAAGTCGAGGGATATGCGCTGGCCGAAGAAGTAGCCGCCGAACTTGCCGGTGTACCAGTCCCCCGGCGACAGACCGTCGCCAACGATCGGCTCGCTCAGCAGGTCGTAGCAGAACACGGCTGGGCTCGGTGCGCATACGCGCGCCACGGCGGACCAGTACGCCGCCTGAGCCTCCCAACGACCCGCCTCGCTCAGGCGGCCGTACCACGCCGGAGCGCTGGCAGGCAGCCAGACCTCGTTGCCCGAGATGTCGAGGTAGATGCGCTCGCGCTCCGCCGCATCGACAATCGACGCAATGTGGGCGAGCTCCCTTCCGCTTGCCCGCGTTGGCGACTGCATCAGGTCACCGAACTGGAGGTGCACGCGGACGGTGTTCGCGCCAAGTGCGCGCATCTCGGCGAATCGCTGGCGCACGAGGCCCAGGTCCCGGTACGCGCCGGGGCCGCCCCAATTGAATCCCCACGCCCTGAAGGGCTCGCCGGAAAGGGCGCCCACAAACCCGGTGCGGCGCGCGTCCACGCGTAGGAGCTCCAGCGTGGGAGTGGCCGGCATGACCGCCCGGCGCCTGCCACCAAGGGCGAAATGAATGCCCACTCCCCCAGCCGCAGCGCCCGCGCCTATCGCGGCCGTATAGACGAGCTCCCGGCGGGTGAGCCTGCGCACGCCGCGGACCGTACTCCCGCCGGAGAGGCCGGAGCGCTGCCTGCTCGATCGGGAGTGGCACTCTCGCCGGGGTACTCATATCTTTTTGGCGTGAGCACTCCCAGCGATCCGCAGGCGGTCGACCCCATGCGCGCGGCCGACGCGCCCAAGAAGCGGCACGAGACCGAGGAGTCGCTGCGGGCGCACAACGTCAAGCGAAAGAGCGCCCGAGAGATCCGGGCCGCCCGGCCGCGACCCGAGCTGGAGCGAATGCGCGTGGCCTATCTCGAGCTCCTGAAGCTTGCGGTGTGCGACCTTGCCGGAGCACGCACGCTGTCGGTGAGCCGAACCGGCGACACGCGGCGCCGGGACAGCCAGGTGAAATCCTGGGAGCTCGACCCGGACCAGCTGAGCCTGCGCGTGATGGGCTCGGACTGGCCGTTCAGCGGGCTGTCGATGGTGGGCCTCGAGCGCCTCGACGACCTTCAGGCCTGCATCGAGTCCGTGGTGGCCGATGGAGTCGAGGGGGATGTGATCGAGACCGGAGCATGGCGCGGCGGAGCGTCGATCCTGGCCCGGGCGACGCTCGACTCGCTGGGCGCCGACGACCGCACCGTGTGGGTGGCGGATTCGTTCCAGGGACTGCCGGCGCCGGATCCAGGTGCGTTCCCGGAGGATGAGGACCTCGACCTGAGCTACGTCGAGTTCCTCTCCGTCCCGGTGGATGAGGTCCGCAGTCACTTCGCGCGCTTCGGGTGCGATCAGGGCGTCGAGTTCGTGGAGGGCTTCTTCGATCAGACCCTCCCGACGCTCCGCGGGCACCGCTGGTCAGTGGTCCGCCTGGACGGCGATACCTACGAGGCCACCTGGGCGGCATTGGATTCGCTCTATCCCGGTCTCTCGGCGGGCGGGTATCTGATCGTGGACGACTACAAGCTGATCAGGGAGTGCCGCGGCGCGGTGGATGACTATCGCGCCGAGCACGGGATCACAGAGCCGATCGAGGAGATCGACTGGAACGGCGTGCGCTGGCGCCGTGAGAGCGCGCCGGATGCCGGCCCGCAGCCGGAGCCCGCACCGCGCCAGGTACCCCGCCCGAGCCGCGACGACGACGCGCAGAATGCGCGGCCACACATTCCGACGGAACGCGAGCTCGAGCTCGAGCGCGAGCTGCGCGCGCTTCGCGAGCGGCTCGGCGTCGAGGAGGACGAGCAGCAGGCATGATCGTATTCGGCACCTCGGTAACGGACTCCGAGGCCTACGAGCTGTGCGCCCTGCCGGGCATCCGTCGCGCGAGTGAGCCCGACTCGGTTGTCATAGCCCACCACACGGCGGGTTCGGTGTTCCACAACTACAACGTGCTGCTCGACAAGGCGGCCGAGCACGAGGACCTCGAGGCATTGGTGCTGCTCCACCAGGACGTCGAGATCGCGGACTCCGACTTCCCGATAAAGGTCCGGGAAGCGCTCCGGGATCCGGACGTCGCGATCCTCGGCTGTGTCGGCGCCGTGGGGGTGCGCAGCATCGCGTGGTGGCAGGGCGCCGTTACCTGGGCGGCGATGACGCACCGATACCCGGAGTACGGCGGCGGCGATTTCCCGGCGATGGCATGGCGGCCGCAGGAGGCGCCCCCGTACGCCGCCACCGGCGAAGTGGACTCGCTCGACGGCCTCGTGCTGGTGCTGTCACCGTGGGCTGTCCGCGAGCTGCGCTTCGACGAGTCGCTGGGGAAGCTGCACGGCTACGACTTCGACATCTGCATGCAGGCGAAGGCCGCCGGCAAGAAGGTGGTGACCGTGGACTTCCGAGTGATCCACCACCACTCGCTCGAGCTGATCAACGACCCGGAAAACTGGACGCAGACCTACATCCGGCTCGTGGAGAAGTGGCAGCACCTGTTCCCGAGCAATGGCGCCGATCCCGGCCAGCACGCCCTGCGTGCCGAGGCCGAGGCGGCATGCGCGCGGGCGCTGATGGTCTCGCACCAGATGAAACATCAGGCGGCCTACCGACAGCTCGAACGGGTGAAGCGGGAGCTGGAGATCACCAGGGAGGAGCTCCAAGCGGCCAAGCGGGAAGTCGCGGCGGCCAAACCGGAGCCTCCGAGCGAAACGTCCTCCAACGGACAGGGTGCCGCCGCCGTGCCGGGAGGCATGAAACTCGCACTCGATTACGCGATCGAAGAGCTGGCGATTGAGTCGTTTGCGAGCCTGGAAATCGGGCCGGCATGCGGCCAGGTCGCGTTCTACACGATCGCCAAACCAGGTGTGCGCGAGGGCGCGCTCATCGATGCCGGATTCGCCCGCTCGGGCGATTCCATCCTGAGCGCCGTGGAGCTCGCTGCCGAGCATCCCGGGATGCGCGTCCTCGAGGGCACGGTCTCGGAACCGGCGACGGTGGCCGAACTCGCTCAGGTTGACGCGATCCTGATCTGCGACGTGCTCGTTCGCCTCGTCGACCCCGACTGGGACGAGCTGCTCGAGCGGTACGCGCCGGCCACATCGGCCTTCGTGATCGCCAACCCGCAGTGGGACCGCGGTGACGAGACGATCCGGCTCATCGAGCTTGGCGAGGAGGAGTACCTCAAGTCAGTCCCGCCCTGGCCTGGAACACACGGCTTGTTCAACCGACTGGACAAGTGGGATTCCACGCAGGCGCGGCGGCATCGGGACGGGAGCACCGTGTTCCAATGGGGCATCACCGACGCCGATCTCGTAGCCAAGATGTCCGAGCTCGGTTTTTCCCTGGATCGCGACTGGACGCTGAACCGGCCGCCCCATACGGACGGCTTTGTGAACAAGGCGTTCGTCTTCCGCCACCAGTAGCGATGAGCGCGCCTCGGTGTCTGGGGGTTCTCCTCTGTTACAACGACGGTGACCTGCTCGAGGAGTCGATCTCGTACCTGCTCGAACAGGATCACGACCTCATCGCGTGGGACCACGGCTCGACCGACGAGACGCCGGCCATCCTCGAGCGCTTCCGGGGCGAGTGCCGCGAGATTCGGCGGATATCTCGCTCGTTCGACTTCTACGAGCTCTACCCGGCCATGTCGCGTCATCTGATCGAGCACTACATCGACGAGTACGACTGGATCTCCTGGCCGGACCAGGACGAGTTCCTCGAGGGGCCCGCGCGGGATCGCTCCTACTTCGAGTACGTCGCCGAGGCGCACGAGTCGGGCATCGACTGGATCGAATTCAGGAACTTCAACTACTGGTGGACGGACGAGGATGACCCGGCGATCTCGCAGACCACCCGCCGCGTTCGCCACTACTCGCTGCGGCCCGATTGCCCGCCACGTATCCGCGCTTGGCGGGCGTGCAGGACGAACATCCGCCACTTCAACCACAACCCGCTGGACGGCACTCCGTCGCCCCGGCTCTTCAACCTTCGCCACTATCCGATGCGCTCAGCGGCGCAGATGCAGGTCCGCGTCCTGCGGGACCGCGCCGGGCTGCGCCGGGGCAACATGAACTTCCACTACGAGAACATGAAGCTCCACCCCGAGTCGCTGCGGATACCCGGCTCCGCCCTCCACGTCGACGACGGCGTGAGCGATCTCAATCCGGAACCGATCTTCGAGTGGCAGAGGATCTACGGCCGGGCGCCGGAGGTCGCGTAGATCCTCACACGGGCGCTAGCACTTCGGTGCCGGCTTCAGATCCGTCTTGGGACACAGCGGCAAAAGCACGGGCGGGCGCGGCGCCTGGTTGAAGTTGAAGTCCGCGCGCAGGTCGCCCAGCAGTGGGTTGGCCTCGCGGACGTCCGGCCGCGGGTCGGGACGCCCATCTGTGGCCGGGTTGAGCCGCTGCCCTCCGAGGAAGTCGTCCTCGATGAACTTGACGTACGCGTCCTGGCTCAGCACCTGGTGATCGATCATGCCCTGCCGCGCGTATGGGCTGATCACGAGCGCCGGCACGCGGAGACCGTAGCCGTTCATGTCCGCCGACGGAGGCACGACGTGGTCGTAGAAGCCTCCCCAGTCGTCCCAGGACATGAAGATGGCCGTGCTGTTCCAGTCCGGTCCCCGCATGATCGCGTTGACCAGCCCGGTGACGTACGTCTGGCCGGCGCTCACCAATCCTGGCGGGTGCTCGGACACGTTGTTGTTAGGGATCACCCACGAGACGGAGGGAAGCGTCCCGTTGTGCGCGGCGCTGAAGAAGTGCGAAAGCGTCTGAACGTTCCCGCTCTGGCCGTTCTGCTGGACGTCCGTGAACGAGATCAGCGGGTTCCAGATACTTGGCGACTTCGGGCTCAACTTCCCCGGCACACACGTCATCGCGGCGTCTTCTTCGCAGTCCGGCTCGCTGCCCTGGAAGATGTAATAGCCCCAGCTCACGCCGGCCCTGTGCAGCAGGTACGTGAGATCGGTCCAGGCATAGTGCGGCTGGCCGTCGGGCACCGGATTGCCGGGCTGGGTCGGCTCGATGGCGTTCGTGCACGAGAAGGGATCGAACGGGTTGGAACAGACCGCGGCCCACTCGGAGACGAAGAACATGTGGGCTGGCAGGCTCGACGACGTGTTCGGCTCGAACATGTGGTCCTGAAGCACGAAGTCGCGTGCGTAGGTCCAGTAGTTGGGAATCTCGCTAGCGTTGTGAAAGCCCATCGTGTCGACGCAGTTCGACTGCGACGTGGTGGTGCAGGGGCTGCAGGTGGGTGTCGTGCCGGTGCAGGTCTGACCCGACTCCGCAGCGCGCACGAAGCCGTCCATCTTCCCGCCGTCGATGTCCGCGAGCGCATCCTTGTGCGCGTGCGGTCCTCCGTAATTCAGATCTGCGGTGTCGTGGAACGGCCGGACGCAGCCGCCGTTCCCCGGGTCCGGCAGACAGACCCCGGGCGGGATCCCGCCTGCGCCGGGATAGGTGCCGAAGTACTGATCGAACGAGCGGTTCTCCTGCATGATGATCACGACGTGCTGGATCTTGTGAATCCCCACGAGCGGCTGGGTGACCTTGAGCGAGACCGTTGGCGAGGCGGACCGGATGTTCCGCTTGCTCGACGGCAGGACCACTTGCAGCTCGTGGGTGGCCGCGAGCGTGAAGGCCCTGCTGATGGAGAACCTCGATTTCCGGCTGAGCCGGGAGCTCGCGATTGTGCTCCACGGCAGCGATCCCGCACGCCGGCGGAGCAGGACGATCGCTCCGGCATGCGAAGGGCTCACGCGGCCCGTGAACGTGACGGTGCTCCCAGAGAGCACGCTCCCGGCGGACGCCGAAAGGCTCAACCGCGCGTGGACGCGCACGCTCACTACCCGGCTTCGACGCCCGCCGGAGGCCACGAACCACTGCCTGTTGGTGGGCACCTTCCGAGCACTCCGCACGAACCGGTACCGGCCGTGTAGGCGGGTACGCGTCACGGCGATCCTCCGGAACTTCTTCCGCTTTGAGGAGCGAATGCGCTCCCGGAGCACGACCCGCCTACCCCGCCCCGCACGCAGCACGCGGCCCGTGATCACCACCCGCCGGTTGCCGCGCGACGGATTGGGTCTGACGCTGATCTTGATCGCGTGCGAGGCCGACCCCCGCGCCGACGCTGCCGCCGCATGCGCCTCCACGCCACGGGGCGCGGCCACCAATACCAGCAACGGCGAAACGATCAGCAGGAGGCGGATGACGCTTCTCCGATGGCTAGAGCAGCTTTGCTCCACGACGCGCTACTCGAGAATCAGCTCCGGCCGCGCCTGGGCCAGTTCGGGGACGAGAAAGTAGTGCTCATACCTGGCGTCCGTGAACGGGTTTCTGGCACGGACGTAGCCCGCTGCGGCCATCAGGTCGTCGCAGTGATGATCCTCGATGCTCACCGCAAGCACCCGGTAGGGATTGCCGAAGTCGAACGCCTGAAGAACTGACCGCTCCGCCCCCTCGATGTCGAGACACATGTAATGGATCGTCGAGGGAGCGCCATGCGCGGCGAGGAGATCGTGGAGCGTGACGGTTTGCTTTTCGACCGGAGGCCGGGAAGCGTGCACCCACCTCTCGTCGCCGAGATTCTTGTTGACGTCCGTGATGCCGCTCCGCGCGGTGGCGCCGACGCCCACAAAGTTGGTGAACCGCACCGGCTCGTCGGACCGCGACCATAGACAGCGCGGGTCCGTGGCACATGCGCGCGTCTGCACCAGCAGGTCGTAGTACTCCTCAACCGGCTCCACGCATATGCCATCCCACGCCAGCTCGGTTTCGAGCACGTACGTCGCACTCGAATGCATCCCTCCGCCGGCGCCCGCCTCCACGAAGTATCCGCCTCGGAGACCCGGAAACACGCATTCGACAATCCAGCGGTCGTTCAACAGGTCGTGCCAGTAGCGCATCTCAAGGGGCAGGGTACATCCGGCGATTGCGCGTATCAGGGAGTGCGCCGGGGCCGACCCCTCGTATCAAGCGAAACCCCAGTGAAAGCGTTGGCCCGCGATGGGTCGCTTGTCACGAGCTGGCGCAGCCCCCATTGGAGCCTCAGTGGGCCACCCGTCGCTCGCCATCGGTTCTGCTCGAACGTCAGCTTCGTCCCGCGTTCCGGGTCGACCAGGAGGAGCTGCTTGCCGGCATGCGAGACAAACGTGTTGTCACGGAAGTCGACGCTCGTGTACAGCCGCCCGGCGCGGCAGCTCCGGCAGCCGTATGCATAGACGAGCGGCGCCCCTTGTGTCGAGGACTCCACGCGATTTGAGACAACGGTCGCTCTCGACATTGGTTCTTCGCCGCCACCGATGAGAAGGCTCGCCTGGCCGGAGCTCCCGTCATTGCGGCTCACGTTCGACCGCATGGTCACGCGGTCCATGCGATAGAAGGCCGGATCGCTCCCGTTGCAGGAGCACAGCAGGAACCCGACGCCGGCGTTGTCGTGTGAGTAGTTGTGCTCCATGACGGAGCTGCTTACGCCGCGGTCGAAGTCGAAGCCGTCGCCGTCATCCGTGAGCGTCACGCTTCCGTTGCGGTACGACTCGTTGTGGGTGAAAAGGATGCGGCGCGCATCGAAAGCCCAGATGCCCACGCCACCTCCCGCTTGGCTTGCGTTCTCGAACGCCTTGCTGTTCTCGACGGTCCCGCCGTCGACCCCGAAGAGCGCGATCCCGCCGAGTCTCTCGTTGCGATAGACGCGCATGTGCGACACCACCACGTCCCGGATCGAGTGCTGCGCCCTGGCCTGGTCATAGGTCCAGAGGCCAGCGTTTGCGTTGTCGTGCGAGCTCACATGCGACACCCGGATATGCGCGATCCTGCTGCCGTCGTCGCGCGAGGCGATCACGATCCCGTTGCAGAACCCGCTCACGTCGGCGGTGGCGAGCGTCAGTCCCTGACCGAGGGTCCCATGGATTCCGCCGGCCTCCAGGCGGACTCCAGCCGCGCCCGTGCGATATCCGCGTTTGACGTTGCTGCACCCGTGGCTCTGTCCCGCGATCTGGATGTTCGCGATCCTGATGCCGGCCACATTGCGCGCATCGATCCCATCGTCACCCGGCGGAGCGGCGATGATCGCGCGCCCGCGCCCGTACGACGTGATCGTGAGGGCGGCCGCCCGCGAGGTTCCCGTCAGGTTGTCCGGGCCGATGTGGATCGTGCCCGGAAAGCGCTGTCCTCCACGCAGGCGGACGGCCTCACCGCCGCGGTACCTGATCCGCTCGACTCGCGCGAGTGTCCGCCACGCCTTCGCGGGACTGGTGCCGGAGTTCGAGTCCCGTCCATGAACGGCGTCGACGTAGTAGTTCGGTGCCTCGCCAAGAGGGAGGCCGGAGCCGCGTGTTGCGAGGAGCAGCACGGCCACGGCGATGGCCGCCAGGAGCGCCACCAGGGCAAGCAGCAGGCGGCCACGCCGATGCTCGGGCGAGCGGAGCGTCGAGGGCCTACCCACGGCGTTACCCGCCGGCCGCTGAGGGTGTCTGCCCCCGCCGGCCGGGAGCGCCGGCCAGCGCGGTCTGCGTGCTGCATCGGATGGCGGCCAGGTCCGCGTGGGCGCGGAACGCGACGGCCGCGGGCTTCGGCTTCAGACCTCCGCTGAGGAGCCCCTGCGAGAAGACGGGGGGAACGTCGTGATCGAGAGAGTACGCGGCGAGCCGCACGAATGGATAGCGGTTTTCGAGCAGCGACATCGACCTGTCGACGTACTGCGCCTGTCGTTCCGCGCCCACCTTGGTGCTCGGCCAGCCCCACGCCGTGACCCACATGGCAGCTCGCACGCCGTGCCGAACGAGCAGTTTGTGCACCTGCTCGATGTCGTCGAAGTTGTTCTGCCCGGAGACGTGAGTGCCCGGAGGGTGGTCGTTGGACGTAAACGGCTGGATCGCCACGTTGTCGAGCGGCGCCTGCGCCCGTATGAGGGCGCGGAGGAAGGCGAGCCCCGAAACGTTGGGGGCGCTTGCCGTTGACGGGTCACCGAGGCCGCCGACCGCCACCTGTGCCTGTGGCTCGCGGATGACGATCGTGTTGCGGAGCCGCTCGTAAACCGAGACGTACTCGGCCGGGTCGGGCCGCGGTCGCCAGGTGGCCGCCAGGTTCGGCTCGTTCCAGATTTCCCAGCGCCTGACGAAGCGGTCATAGCGCTTGACGGCGAGGGCAAGGAAGCTCGAATAGTTCCGGAGCCACTTGCTGAGCGCCGCGCCTCGCGGCGGCACGTACAGATATTGGTTGCGCTTGGAGGCTCGCATCCCGTTGGCCCATGACGGGGAGCCAACCACCACGAACACCGGTTCGATCCCCGCCGCTCTGAGGTTGGCGACAACGTCGTCGAGGCGGCTCCAGTCGAATTTCCCCTGAGCCGGCTCCACCTGATCCCAGCGGAGGCTCACACGAACCACCTGAGCGTGGAGCGTCTTCTGAATCGCCGCGACGGTTGCGCTCTCGCTGGGTGTCTTGTCCGTAGACCCGAGGCTGGAGTTGACGCCGACCACAAGGCCCGGGCACACGTTTCCAGGCAGAGGGCGAGCCCGGCTCAAGCTCACTCCCCGCTTGTGAAACTCCGAGTGCACCGCCGCCGCGACGCCGCCAATCCACAGCAGCGCCGCAAGCGCCACCGCGATCTCTGACCGCCGTCGCCTCACAAAGGTGGTGCGCTCTGCTTCGCGCACTCGCCGCGCGCGCGGTCGCCGCCCGGCCGACCTCGGGCCTCGTCAGGCACCCAGAAACCGCACCTGGTCATGGTCGGCCCCGCCACCTCGGCAAACAGGCGGCGTTGCTCCTCGTTCCAGCCCTCCCAGATCTCGGTCGCGGAAAGCCGCGAGGCGCCGCTGAAGCTCGAATTGAGGCGCTTCGACGCGAGGAAGCTCGCCGGGCCGTCCTCGTCAGCCGCCCGGAGGAACTCATGTATCCGGCGGAACATCCCGTCAGGGGCGGTGACGAGCTCCTCGTGCCGCACCACCATCGCGCGAGCGGGCTGCTCCTCGCAAAACACCATCGCCGTGTCCACGTGGTCGCGCCAGAACTCGCACGCACTGCGCATATCGGTGGCCCACGGGACGCTTTGGCGCAGGAAGTCGGCGACCTCGGGGTCGGGGTGCGCATCCGCGAAGTTGAGCATCGAATGCACGACCTCGCGACCGTCGCGCAATATGTGAAGAAAGCGTGCGCCGGGGAACAGACGCGCGAGGGTCCCGACCATCATCGTGTAGTGAGGTGTCTGATCGATCCAGCGCAAGCCCTGGCTGCGGCTCGTGATCAGCGCGTTGACACCCATCCCGACGTGGGCGAGGAACTCGTCTTTGCTGACGTCCTCGGCTCGAAGCCACCCCTGCCCGGCCACCTCCATCGCGCGGTCGTAAGCGCGCTCAGGCAGGTCGCGCGGGAACAGGTACGTGAGGAAGTGGGACTCGCCGGACACCCAGAAGTCGCTGTGCTGCGCGAGCGCGTGGGCGAGGACGGTGGTGCCCGACCTGGGTGAGCCGATCACGAAGACCGGGTCGGGGCAGATGGCGGCCGCCGGAGGCCGTCCGTTGGACACCACCTCCGGTTGCGCCGGCGTCGCCTCCGAGGCTTCCGCCGCGGCCTCGGCGATGCCGCGCGCCCGAAGCGCTTCGAACGTCCACCTGTACAAGTCGTCCAGCTCGGAGTAAGCGGCGTCGCCGAGTACGCCGTCCTCTTCGTACCGGCGCTCCAGCTCGCGGATCCGTTCGACCTTCCCTTCGAGGACCGGCTCGAGCGAGGACCATTTCGCGAGCGCCTCGGCCACGCGGCAGTAGCTCTGCACGGGAGGATCGGAGTGGCGGCGGCTGAAGAGCCACAGGAACCTGCCGTGCTTCACGCAGCGCCGGGCGAAGTCGTCGAACGTCACGGGACGCGCCATGAAGCTCCTGGCGGAGCGCGCGTAGACCACCCGCAGTCCGTGTTGCGCCAGGCGAAAGCCAAGCTCGATGTCCTCGATCGCCTCGAAGTCCTGGTCGTACGCCCCGTGATGGACGAGAAGTGAGCGTTTGCACGAGACCCTGCCGGCCCAGAAGTACGTGTGGTCGAGCCACTGGCCGTCCTCGATGCTGCTGTAGGAGAACATCTGCTGCCCCAGCTCGGTCAGGTGCGCCATCACAGGCGTTACTTCGAGCTCGGGCGCCCAGGTGGTGTATCCGAGCACGGCGACGTTGTCTTCCGGATGGGTCTGGTGAACGTCGACGTGCGCCTCGAGCAGCGTCGTGTCGGCCAGATCGTCGTCGTCGAAGAAGAGCACGAGCGGCGCCTTCGAGGCGAACAGCCCGAGGTTCTTTGCTGCCGATGTGCCGGCCTTGTCTATCCGGAGATAGCGAAGCTGCAGATCCTCGGCGAGCCGCGCACAGACATCCGCCGTGGGGTCCTCCGAGCCGTCGTCTACCACGATGACCTCGAACCGCGAGCGTGGAAGCGTTTGCGCGGTGAAGCTCTCGAGCGAGCGCTCGAGCAACTCGGCGCGCTCGTGGGTGGGGATCACGACGCTGATCTGCGGCAGCTGATCACTCACTGTGCCGCTCCCGCCACCCGCCCGCCCACGTGCGCCCGAGCGAACTCGTACAGCTCGAGGTCGAGCGCGTTGTCCTCCGCGATGCGCTCCCGGAAAACGTCGGAGACCTCGACCGGCTCGCTCGAGTTCACGATCTGTGGCTCGCCAAGGTTCCAGCCGAAGCGGGCGCTCAGCTCGCCGCAGAATTCCTCGTAGCGCTCTTGGAGGCCCACGGCCTCCATCCGCGTGAGCGCCTCCTTGGCGCGCTCGACGTGCCGGGGACTGAAGCTGACGTGCGTGAACATCCCGTCCCGCATCTCTGGCACCGTCAGCGAGAGCATCTTCGTCATGTGGTTGTGCGCGAAGGCGTTGAACCAGAACGGATCGTCGTAGATGTCCTCCAGCGGCTTGTCGCGGTATGCCGGCTCGTGTTCCCGGCGATCACGGAGGAATGAGAGCGTGCGCTCGACGGGTTCGCGCAGGAGCGTGAAGGTTGTGAACCGTTCGCCGAACAGGTCGGCGGTACACAGCGGGAAGTGCCCTGTGATCACACGGATCTGGTCTCCCCGCTCGGCCAGCCGCTCCGTGAGGTACTTGACCGACAACACGCCCTGCACGAAATCCTTGCCCGTTCCGTCAAGGACGTGGGCCGGGTAGACCGCTTCTGCGCCGAAGTGGTTGATCAGCCGGTAGCGGAGCGCGGTGCCGGCCGTCTTCATCATGTGCACGAAGAAGAACCGTTGATCCCTCACTGGTCCACTCCGACGATGTCGAGGACACGGAAGCACGCGTCGTTCGGCAGATGCGGATGCTGCGCCAGGTAGCGGGCCCGGTCCGCGTCCGCGTCCGTCCACCTGTAGTGCGCGAGGGGCTTGCGGATGCTGTGGTCGATTGGCACGGCGTCCACTATCCCCTGAGCGAGGCCGCGCTCGGACAGGAGTTGGGACCAGACGTTCTCGAACCCCCATCCCATCGCGTTCGTCTCGTCGAACGGGAAGACGAGGTCGAAGATGTCGCGGCCGAAGCTCACCAGCGGGCCGATCTCGACGAATAGGGTGAGCCTGGCCAGCACGCCCCGTTGCTGGATGACGATCGGGAGGTCGACGTGCGAGTTCGCGGTGCGCGCCGGCTGAGCCAGCTGGAACCCGAGTCGTGCCTGGACACCCAGAAACAGTTCGAGAAAGCCCGCGGGCAGCACGATGTCGTCGTCCGTGGTGATGACGTAGTCGTAGTCCGCGAGATTCTCATCGGCCAGCAGCCGGTTGAGAAGCGCGTACTTGGGCGTGGGCTCGGTGACCGTGAATGCTGTGACCGACCGGAGCTCGCCGTTCGCCGGCCCCTCCCCGAGCGCGATCCAGCGCTGGCGCACATCGACGCCGCCAGCGCGAGCCAGCGTGGCCGCGACGTGCTCCGCCGTGTTGGGTTTGTCGGCCAGATACACCCCCAGCACGAGCACGCGGAGACCCTCGCTTGCATCGCGGTAGCGCGTGGCCGCTGGAAGCACCGATGGCTGGAGGCTCTGAACCAGCTCCGGGGTGACCGGAGGCGCCGGTTCCGGCTCGGTGTGGCCATTTCCGTTAGCGGTATGCAGCTCCGCGAGAACCGCCCGCCTGGTGGTGAGGTCGTACACGATCGCGTGCTCGTCGCTGTGCACCACCCGGTAGACGCCGGCGAGGTGCTCGCGCAGGCCGTCGTAGAAGTCAAGCCACCAGAACGCGGTCTCCGGAAGCACCAGGTGCGTGGCGCCCTCCTCCCGCAGGTCCTCGAGGTGCTCGATAGCGGCCTCGCTGTCGGCGGGGTAGTGCCCCGCGTAGCGCCCGTCGGCGTCGCGCGGGAAGTGCCAGCCCAGGCGGCCGTCGAACGCGAGGAAGCCGTCGTCGCCTCGCGTCGCCACCAGCACCTGTGCGTCCCTCGGGACCTCGGACTCCACCAGCTCGCGAACCCGTTCGACCAGCTCCGCATACTCCGGCTCCCGCGCGAACCCGTCGTCGGCCGGTCTCACCGGCATGGGGCGAGCGGGACGGCGGAGCGCCTCCTCCAGCACGCGGTCGAACTGGGCGTCCACGGTTACCCGGCCGTGCAATCCCATCACGTGCTTGCGGCCCCGGCGCGCGAGCCTGCGCCACAGTCGCGGCCGGTGCAGCAGCCGCTCGATCGCAGCGGCAAACTCAGCCGGATCGTCCGCGATCAGCACCTCGCTCCCGTCGCGTAGATGCAGACCCTCGGCGCCCACGCTTGTGGTGACCGTGGGGGTGCCCGCCATGAGCGCCTGGATCAGCTTCCTCT
The DNA here is from genome assembly GCA_036378175.1 of Thermoleophilaceae bacterium. GTDB lineage: Bacteria > Actinomycetota > Thermoleophilia > Solirubrobacterales > Thermoleophilaceae > JAICJR01. Next base: position 73,327 of record DASUWY010000051.1, on the reverse strand, counting down.
TCGTGCCGGCGCCGTATCGCAACGGAACGATGGAGAGGCGCGCCTTATGAAGGTAGGGGAGCACGGACGGCACCCAGCCCACCGTCTTCACATAAGGCAGCGTCTCCACCAGTTCCGGCACGTGCTGATCGGCCGCGGTGCCGACGATCCAGATCTCGTCGTCGCCGAGCACGGTCGGATCGAGGTGCGGCAGGATCTCCTCGCAGAGATACGACACCGCGTCCCGGTTGGGCGTGTGCAGGAAGTTTCCGAGGAAGAGGATTCCGCGCCGCTCGCTCTGTGGCACGGGCGAGAGCGGAAGCTCCTCGGCGTCGGGCAGGCTAAGAGCGTGACCGGGCTGCCCGGTCAGGTCGTCCACCATCCGCGCCTCTTTCTCGGACACGGTGAGCACGCCGTCCGCCGCCGCGTAGTTGTTGATCTCGAGCACCATTCGCTGCGCCTGGCCGCGATCGATCTGGCCGGGAGTGCCGTCGGCGTCGAGGCGGAGCTTCTCGCGCATCTCCCGCAGGAAGTGAAGGTCGACAGAGTCCACCAGCACTCGCGCCGCCGGAGCGGCTTCGCGCAGCTCAGGCAGAAAGCGCTCCGCGACGTACCAGTACGCCAGGATGGCGAGCTCGAAATCGCTCGCGCCCGGTATCGATTCGATGCTTTCCAGCGGCGCGTATGTCTCAACGCCGCGCTGTTCGAGCTCGCGCACGTACCGCTCGGGGTTCCGGGGCGGATAGAGGCAGCCGAACGTCACCTGCCAGTTCCTCCGCACGAGCATGTCGACCATGTCAGAGACCCGGAGCAGACCGCTCTCCCGGTCGAACTCAGGTAGCCACGGAGCCACGACGAGGGCTCGGCGAGCGCTCATCCCCCGTCAGCCCCTATCGCCACGACGCACGCGTGCGGCTGGTAGTAGACGTGCCCACCGGTCCGTCCCGCGCGCAAGGAGAAATCCACCACGGCCTCGTCCGCGGTGGCGCCGCGGGCGTCGAACCCTCCGAGCCGCTCGAACACCTCCCGCCGGGTGGCGAACATGGGCGGCGAGCAGAAGTCCACGCGCTTGACGAAGGAGTACTCGGGGCGGTCTGGATCGTGGTCGCCCTCGCCGCGGCGCTGAGGCAGGTCACCGGGCGCGAGGATCCCGCCCGCCTCCTGCAGGATCCCCTGGCCGGACACGGTTCTCGCGCCGATCACCCCCACGTCCACGTTGCGGGCGAGCAGGGTGAGGATCGGCGGCAGCCAGCCGTCGAGCGGGATCGCCGGCGTGGTGACGAAGACCTGCACGCCGTGGCCGGTGGCCGCGGCCGCCGAGCGAGCGCGCTCGGCCAGGCTGCTGCCGGCGTCCGCACCCACGACGCTCAACTCGCCGGCGAATCCCTGGCCCAGCGTCTCCTCAAATGCCGCGCGGCTCGCCTCCCAGGCGCGCTGATCGGCGTCGGGAAGCAGGATCACGTTCACGTCCTCGCCCGATCCGGGCGCGGCGCCTTGGACCCACTCGGTCTCGGCGGAATCGAGATCGACCGTGATCACGGCGCTGCCCGCCACCCGTCGCGCCTCCGCGAGGCGCGCGCCGTCCGCCGAGGCGAGCGCGACGATGTCGACGCTCCCGTCGACATACGGGAGCGTGTCGCCGCCGTCGGGAGGCTCGAACACGGCGACGTCCGGCAGGAGGCTCGCGATCCCGAGTCCGGTGGCCCAGTCGAGCAACGACGGATCTCGCCCGGTACGGACCCGCAGCGACGAGGCCGCGCGCTTGAGCACGGCGAGCGGCGCGCTTCCGCCGTCGTCCGCCTGTGCGCTGAGCCGGTAGATCGCACAGTAGTCGTCGCTGAGCAACCGCTCGTAACGGTCCTCGAGATGGCGCCGCAGCCCGGCGTAGTGGTCGAGCCACCACAGCGCGGTGGCGGGGAGCAGGAGGTGGTCCGCTCCGCGTGCGCGCGATGCCTCGAGTTGCGCGATCGCGGCGGTGTCGCCCGCCGGGTGATAGCCGGCGTAGCTCCCGTCCCGAGCCGCGGGGAAATGGCGGCCCGCTGACCCGTTGAGGTCCAGAAGCGCGTCGTCGCCCTTGGATGCCACCAGCACGGTGGCCCCGGACGGGATCAGCTCGCTCGCGCGCTCATGGACCGCGGCCACGAGCCTGTCGTAGCGGGCACGAGCGACGCGTCCCCTCTTCCCCGCGGAGGAATCGTCTTCGTCCGCGTCCCTCGACCTGAGCTCAGCCTCGAGTCGCCGGCGACGGCGCCGTTCCTCCGCGTATGACCTCTCGAGGCGGCCGATCTGCGCGCTGCGCTCGGAGAGTTGCCCGTCCAGGAGCCGCGCGCGCTCGCGAGCCTCCTCGAGCTCGGACCCGAGCTCAGAGAGGTGCCTTCCGGCCTCGCTTGCGTAGCTGCCGAAAAGTTCGATCACATCGATGTCCACGTCCTCCCGTCCGGAGAGGAACTGGCGCAGCGCGAGATAGAACGCCTTGACGTGGAACGCGAGGCCGGGCGTGTCGAGCACGTTCGCGGTGGCAGTGCGGTGATGCCACAGGCCCTCCAGCATCGCCACCTCGAGCGCCGCGTCCACCTCGGTGGGGTCGAGACGGCCGATCAGGCCCGCCAGCGTGCTGACGGTCGCCTCCGGCTCCGCCATCAGGTCCTCGTAGAACATGATCCCCCGTGGCTGTCCCGCCGTGGCGGAAAGGGCGGCGCGGGTGTACGTCAGCCACAGCTCCACCCCCTGCTCGAAAGGCGCGGTGTCGTCCTCGCGCGATTCGAGCGATGCCGCGACGTCCACGGGATTGCGCAGGCAGATCACGTACCGCATCGGTCCGAGGAGGCTCTGCCAGAACGGCAGGGTGAGGCAGTTGCGCGGGTCCTTGAAGCCAAGGAGCTCCGAATCCGCGAAGTCGGCCCGGATCAGCTCGCGAGCTTGCTGCCGCAGGTCCGCGAGCTCCGGGCTCCGCTCCCAGCCCTCGGGCAGCTCCGGCGGCGCGAGCCAGCTACCGCCGAAGCGCTCGAGGATCTCGTCGTTTATCTGCTGCACCCCGCGGCTCTCCCAATATCCGGCCGGGTTGGCCGAGGTGGGCTTGATCATGTGCTCCTCTGGCCCGAGGTTCACGCCCAGCAGGTTGAGCAGGCGCGCGACGAGCGAGGTGCCGCTGCGGTGCATGCCGAGCACGCAGACCACCGTCTGGTCCTGCGCCGTGGCGATCGCCTGGTCGCTCACCGGCGCGCCCCCGCGAGATCGAAGATCACGCACGACTGGGGGTCGGAGACGACGCGCGCGTAGCGCGAGTTGAGGTGCAGCCGCAGGTCCTCGTAGTGGTCGAGCCACCACATGGCCGTCGCGGGAAAGACGAGGTAGTCGGCGCCCGCCTCGCGCTCGGCCGCCACGAGCCCGATCGCCTCGCGCCCGTCCGCGGGATGATGGCCCGCGTAGGCGCCGTTGTCCGCGCACGGGAAGTGACCTGTGCGCCTGCCCTCCACATGCAGCAGCTCCTCGTCGCCGCGGCTCACGATCAGCACCTTCGCGCCTGCGGGCACGACGGCCGCCACCGCCTGTCGCACGTTCTCTATGAGCTCGAGATAAGACGGGCTCTGGCGGCGGTTGTACGGCTGCCAGGGCGCGCCCCACTTCTCCTCGAAACGGGCGCGGTTGGCCTCCAGCACGCGCGAGTATTCGCCGCTCGCGGCGAGCTTGCCGAACGAGGTCTCGCCGAAGTGGTGGACGAAGGCGTCGTCCGCACACAGCAATCGGTATCCCGCCTCGCGCACCCGCCGGGAGTAGTCGTCATCCTCGAGCAGCCCAATCTCGAAGCGCTCGTCGAGCGGACCGATCGCCTCGTACAGCGAGCGCCGCATCGCGACGCAGAACATCGTGAGCATCGGGATCTCGAACGCCTCCCCCGCGTGCCGCGCCGCGCGCTCGGCCGCAAAGTCCACGAGCTCGCCCCAGGTCCGGTAGTGCGCCTCGATCTGCGCCTCGTTGCCGATCCGGTTGGTGGTGGGCCCGACCATTCCAACGCGGGGGCCCTCCAGCTGTGCGGTGAGGCGCTCTAGCCAACCGTGGGTCACCGCGGTGTCGTCGTTGAGGAGCACGAGCACGTCCGCGCTCGCCAGCGCGGCGGCCTGGTTGTTGGCGGCCGCGAAACCTCGGTTCGAGGCGTTCGCGATCAACCGCACCGCCGGGTTGAGCTCGGCGAGTCGCGCCAGGTACTCGGCGGTCCCGTCGCTCGAGCCGTTGTCCACGACGATGAGCTCGAACGGCGCGCCCGTGGCTTCGAGCGCGCTCTCGAGACACAGCCGCAGGAAGGGCAGGTTGTCTCGGGTCACCACGATCACGCTGGTCTCGGCGGGCCCAGCTGACGCGGCCGGAAAGGCCGGCACCGGCCGGTCGAGGATCGTCCGGAGCGTGGCCTCCTCGAGCCGCGTCGGCCGCCGGGACACCGGGGTGAGCACGAGATCGTCCGGGAACGCCGGGCGGTGAACGCTCGGGGCGCTGCTCACGCGGTCTCCTCCTCTGACTCCACCAGTGTGAGCGAGCGCTCGGAGTCCCCGTCAAGGTGCGCCAGCGAGCCCTCGCCGAAGCGATGCACGAAGACATCGTAGGCGCAGACCACGCGCCGGCCGGCGTTGCGGACGCGGCCGGCGTAGTCGTGCTCGGACGTCTCTCCGTCGGCCCGCCCGGCAAATGGCCCGATCGCCTCGTAGACGTCGCGGTTGAGCGCGACGCAGAAGAGTTCGCTCGCGGTGACGTCCCGGGGCGGGGCGCCCGCAAGCTCCTCGCGGCGCCGGCGCGCGAAATCCACCAGCTCGCCGTAGGTCGCGTAGGAGGTGGGAATCTGGTCCTCGCCTCCCGCACTGTTCGTGGCCGGGCCGGCCAGTCCGACCGTCGGATCGCCCAGGCATTCCAGGAGAGGCGCGAGCCAACCCGGCGTGACGACGGTGTGAGCCGCGAGCACCACGAGGAAGTCGCCGGTCCCGGCGTGCGCGCCCGCGTCGCACGCCTCGGCGAAGCCGAGCTTCACGTCGCTGCGCACGAGGCGGACATGGCGGTTACGGGCGGCCACGACCTCCAGGTACTGACGCACGGGATCAGCGGATCCGCAATCGACCACCACGAGCTCGTACGGGAAGTCCGCGCTGTTCGAGAGGACCGCCTCGAGAGCCATCCGGGTGCGCGGCAAGTCGTTGTCCACCGGCATGATCACGCTCGCGGCCGGGCGCTGTGCCGACGCTCGCACAGCCGGCACGGGCCGGAGAGCGACGCGCCATGCGCTCTCGCCTGAGAGCTCGAGTGGCAGGTCATGCGGAAGGTCCGCGCGACCGGGGAAGCTCGCGGGACGCGCTTGCTTCTGCGCGCGCAGGCCCACGTGGTCGAGCATGTCGCCGAGCACCACCTCGTGGCTCAGGTACTCACGCGCGAGCTCGCTCGCGGCGCGACGGTGCCGTGCCGGGTCGGCCTGCACCTCCTTCACCGCCTCGACAGCTTCCTGGAGATTGGAGAACGCGAACAGTCCCTCACCCGTGGGCAGGGCCGAGCCAAAGCCCGTGTCCTGCATGATCACCGGCCGTCCCGCAGCCAAGTACGTGGCGCTCCGTTCGCTGAACCAGCCCGTGCGGAAGTGGACGTTCTGTTCCTTCGCGGCGGTGACCTCGCCCGCGGACTGGACGATGTAGTCGCGGTAGCTGTCCGGATCGCGCGAGAGCTCGAGGCCGGGACGCACCCGCCAGCCGTGCTCCGCAAGAAGCAGCCGGTCGGTGCCCTCGTAGCTCGAAAGCGCTAGCTCGATACGCGCGCGCGTGCGCATCGGCAGGTCGAGGATCTTCATGAACTGCTGGTGCTTGCTCCAGCGAAATACCTGACCGCCGAACTCCACGTCGCGGTACTCCTGGCGCCAGTTTCCGATCGTGGTGAACGGGCCAGAGGGCTCGGCCGAGTTCTCCCAGAAGTCGAGCACCACGGGCGGCGGCGATGGCACGAACGGGTACGGGCGCGCCCACGGCAGCTTGCAGTCCTGGTTCCCGAAATTGAGGCCCCAGGTGAAGTAGGCCACGTGCTGGTCGAGAAACTCGAGAGCGCGCTCGTCGCCGCGTTCGACCTCGAGCTCCACCTCCACCGGATCGGTGCCGAGGAACACGAGGCGGTCGGTGGCGGCGTGCTCCGGTAGCGGGAGCGTGCCGCCGTGCATGTTCACGATCAGCGCGGCGTCCTTGTAGAGCTGGTCGAGCTCGGACGCGCTCATCCCGTAGCAGCGCCCGTTCTCGTGCAGGGCCTGGAAGGCCCAGCGATTCTCGAGTCCGAACCGCTTGGCGATCTTCGAGATGTAAGCCGCGGCCTTGCCCGCGCCGTCGTCGTCCTCGTGCGTCATGAACATCGACGGTGTGCGCGCATGCGCCTCCACGTAGTAGACGTCGTAGCCGAGGCGCTCGAAGCCCGCGGCGTAGTGGCCCACCAGCCACGCCACGCCGCCGACGGGAATCTTGGTGAGCATTCCGAGCAGAACGATCTTCGGGCGTGGCAACGCCACGCGGGCGCCGCGCGCCGCTTCCGGCTCACTGGCCGCGCCGTCGCGCTCGGCATGCGCCGCCGCCGCATGCTTCAGCCTCAGGGCGTCCAATCTCGCGACCGGCGCAATCGCCGGTCGGGCCGGCTTGGGCGGAGGCAGGGCTGGCGCGGTGGGCGGCGGCAGACCGTCCCCCGCCCGGGTCTGCGCCTCCCAGAGCTGCCGGTACAGGCCGGCCTCCGCGGCCAGCTCCTCGTGGGTGCCGCGCTGCACGATCTGGCCGTGATCCATCACCACGATCTCGTCCACGCTCCGGATGGTCGAGAGCCGGTGCGCGATCAGGATCGTGGTACGACCCTCCATCAGCCGGTCCAGCGCATCGAGGATCACCGACTCCGTGCGCGAGTCGATCGAGGAGGTGGGCTCGTCGAGGATCAGGATCGGCGCGTCGCGCAGGAACGCCCGCGCCACTGCGATTCGCTGGCGCTCGCCGCCCGAGATCCTCGTCCCGCGCTCGCCGAGCAGCGTGCTGTAGCCCTGAGGCATTTCGGAGATGAAGTCATGGGCGTTCGCCGCCTTGGCCGCCTCGATCACCTCCTCCATCGACGCATCCGTCTTGCCGTACCTGATGTTGTTCGCGATCGTGCCGGAGAACAGCAGCGGCTCTTGGAGAACGATGCTGAACTGCTTGCGGACATCCGCGGTCTTCAGGTCGCGAAGGTCATGACCGTCGATCCGCAGCGTGCCGCCGGCGGGGTCATAGAAGCGCGGCGGCAGGCTCGCGAGCGTGGATTTGCCGGCACCGGTTGGCCCCACCACGGCCACGGCTTGGCCGGCGGGGATGTGTAACGAGATGTCCTTCAGGACGCCATCCCGTCCGTCGTAGCCGAAGTCGACGTGGTCGAACTCGAGATCGCCGCGCGCCCGCTCGAGCGGAAGGGCACCCTCCTTGTCCGTGATGTCGGGCTTGATGTCCATCAGGTCGAACGACATCAGCAGGGAGATGAACTGCTGCTGGAAGTTCGTGATGGTGTTCGTGAGCTCCTCGAGCGGCTGGTAGATCTGGTTGATGTAGGAGAGAATCACCAGCAGCTCGCCGGCCGTGATCTGATGGTTCACCGCCTGGTAGGCGCCCACACCGATCACGGAAGCCGTACCGGCCGCGGTGATCAACTGCACTCCGAGCTTGAACGCGGTCTGACGGACCGTCAGCCCGACGGTCTCGTCCACGAACGTCTCCCCCTGCTGACGGAAGCGCTTGAACTCGCGGCGCTGCGTGCCGAACGCAAGCACCACGCGGATCATCGACATGGCCTCGTAGACGATCGCGAGGTTTATGGCGCCGAGGCCGCGCACGCGGTAAAGGCGCGGCTCGATGCGCTCTGTGTAGTAGGTGGTGGAGTAGACGACGAACGGCGTGGTGCCGAGCGCGAGCAGGGCCAGCAGCGGATTGATCCTCACCGAGATGTAGGCCATGCCCACCACCGTGAGCAGGTTCTGCGCGAGCGCCGGAAGAGCGACCACGATCGAGCCCATGGCGGACGCCTGGTTGTTGATCCGGTACATCAGGATGCCCTTGCTCTCGGTGTCGTGGAACGCCAGCGACAGCTTCTGGGCGTGCTCGAACATGTCGCTGCGGAAGTCGAGGACCATCCGCTGGTCGATCGTCGTCGAGAGGTACTCGTTCCACACGGTCATCAGGCCGGACACCGCGGTGAGGAACAGCGTCGCGCCGACGGCGAGCAGGATCTTCGCCCCGACGCTCGAGCCGAAGATGTTCGTTACCCAGCTCGGTGGCTCCTTGTGGCCGATGATGCTGTCGACCGTGAAGGCGAGCGGCCACGGTTGCGCCAGCGCGAGGACCGCGAGGAGGACCGTGAGCGTGACCGAGATCACCGCGAACTTCCGGTAAGGCTTGAGGTAGGGAAGGATCCGCGGCATCACCTTGAAGCCGCGCCTGAGAGCGCCCTTCGTCGTGGGCGCGCCCAGCATCTCGGTGATCAGCGCGCGTTCTTCTGCTGAGAGATCGCCTACATCGCCGACCGCGTGTGCGCCTGCGTCACCCTCGGTCACTCAGCCTCCGCGGGAAGAATCCGGGACGGAAGCTGCCGCGCGCGTATCGCCGCGCGGCCCACGCTCGCCAGGAGCGCGACCAGCACCACGGCTAGGCCGACGTTTATGAGCAGAGCCGCGGCCGTGGCCGCCACCGCAGCGGCAGCCACACGCCGGCGCGGCCGGAAACGGACGCGGATCTGCACGTAGCCCTCGGGATGGCTGCTCGTCTGCAGCTCGCCGTACGCGAAAGGCGACAGCGAGAGGCGCGCGTCGTAGTCCTCCCAGCCGCTCGGACAGGTGGCGCGCATGCCGCGTAGGCGCAGCGCGGCGATCAGGGCCTCGGCCAGCTCCGAGCGCGGTCGATCCTCCAGCACCACCACCACGCCGCCGCGCACGCGCCGCACCGCCGGCGGCAGCGTGTGGGGAATTTCGAGCTCGCGACGGGCGAGCTGCCGGTGGCGGCCTCTGCCCCACCAGCGGGTGAGCGGCTGGAGCAGGTGGTTGAGGGCCACTCGCGCGCGGAAGCGGAGCCTGCGGGACGCAAGCCGGCGAGGGGGCTGGGCCTGCACCATGTCCACCACCGCGAGCGCCACGAGCCCGGCCAGCGCGGATAGCGCGGGCAGCGCGAGCCACGGCGACAACACGGTGAGCGGGGCGCTGAGCAGCATCAGCGCGGCTGCGGGGACTCCGACCTGGTGCAGAAGGTCGAGCAGATGGCCACCGGCGTGGTAGACGGACTGGTACGCCGCGGCGCCGTAGGCGCCTCGGTAGATGCGCTGCTGCCGTAGCGAGGGCGCCAGCGAGTTGTAGATCCGGCCGCGCCAGCGCGCTGTGCCCGCCGGCGTGAAGCGATCCGGGTGGCGCACCTCCACGAGCGCCTCACTCTTCCCGTAGATGTACTGCTGACGCAGATACTTGTGCAGTCCCGGCCTGCGGTGATGCCACACCACCGCCGCCGGGTGAAAGCCGATCTCCCATCCGCGGTCGAGCACCTTCCAGCAGAAGTCCACGTCGTCGCCCGCTGCGGTGTAGACGGGGTCGAACCCTCCGATCTCGGGGAGCACGCCGCGCCAGAACGCCATGTTGCAGCCGGGCACGTGCTCGGCGCGGTCGTCTGACACCAGCACGTGAACCGGGCCTCCGGGCGAGCGCGCCACCACGTGCGCGCCGGTGCCATCGTCAAGGGGCGGGAGGTTCGGCCCGCCCACACCCGCCACGTTGGGAGCGTCCAGCCCGAGCGCGAGGTAGTGCAGCCACTCGGGGCTCGGATAGGCGTCGGCGTCGAGGTAGGCCACGAGGTCGCCGCGGCCCGCGCGGAAGCCCTCGTTGCGCGCCACCGCCAGGCCGCTGTGCGGGATCTGGACCAGGCGAACGCGCGAATGCCGGCGCGCGATCTCGGCGGTGCCATCGCTCGAGCCGTCGTCCACCACGATCACCTCGTAGTCCGGATACTCGAGCGTGCACGTGCGCCTCAGGCACTCCTCCAGCGTGGATGCCGAGTTGTGCGCGCAGATCACCACACTCACCGACGGCCACTGGAACGAGAGGTCGCGGACCGTGCAGCGGTTCCACCTCCGGGCAACCTCCAGGGCCGGCCGCGGCGCCCGCACGGCGTCGGTGAGCCCGAAGTGCCACCCCTCCACGCGCTGGCCGCCCACCCACCAGTCGTCCGTCCACGAGAACACGCACGTGCCTGCCACCCCGCGCTCGAGCGCGGTCTCGAGCTGCCAGTTCAGCACCTCTGCCTGCTGCGCCTCCGCCTCGGGATCATCTCCCACGGAGATGCCGAGCTCGCCGAGCACGAGCGGCCGGTCGCCGGCCAGGTGGTGAAGACGGGTGAGGTAGCGCCGGAAGTCCGCCTGTCTCTCGAGGAAGACGTTGAACATCATGAAGTCGAGGCTTTCGAGCGGGAGGTATTCGGCCGTGGGGTAGTTGGCGTACGTGACGAGCTGCTCGGGGTCCTCGTCGCGCACGATCTCGACCAGCTCCCGGATCGTCCGAGCCACCATGCCCATGCCGTGCCAGCGCAGCACGTCGGCCGGCACCTCGTTTCCGAGCGACAGCGCGAGGATCTGCTCGTTGCCGGCCAAGCGGCGCGCAGCGGTCCTCACCTCGCGGCGGGCCTCGCGCGCCACCTGGCGGGTCTGCCGCCGCGACCCACCCAGGAGGTAGCGCCAGTCCGGGTAGAACACGCCGGCCAGCACGCGCAGGCCGTGCGCGCTGGCCAGCTCGAGCAGGTCCTCGGGGGGCGGCGTGTAGGTGCGGACCACCGTGAAGCCGGCTCGTTGGATCGCGGCGAAGTCGCGCTCTAGCTGCTCCCGCTCGGGGAACTGGGCGCCGTCGCGGCGCGGGGCGAACGTCCCGTACGTGACGCCGCGGAACTGGAAGCGCACATCGCCCGTTGCGAAGAACTTCCCGTCCACGCGCACCCGGCTGTGCGGCGAGGCACCGTTCGAGCGATGAGCGGCCGGCGACTGAGCGACGGCAACGGCGGGCCCGGTCGAGGCTTGGGCGCTGGAGCCTGCGGCGTCTCGGGTGGGCGTGGAGATGTCGTTTGGCGAGACCAATGAGTTGGACAGCTTCCCGCCGTTCAGGACCCCTCCTCAGCTCTCTCTTGGAGAAACGCTCAGCCGGCCAGTGCGGACGTGGGGGAGGAGGACAAAATATGTCGGGTGGCGCCGGCTTGGAAGCCTTCCGGGCCGATTTGGCGCGTCGCCGCTCCCTTTGGGATAAAGAGCAGCGTTTCCGGGCCATTCTCCGCAGAATCTGTAGTGTGATCTGCTTGTGCGCGGGCCCTGCTGCGTGATCGTCGCGACACTCTGCCTCGTGCTGTCCGGGGCCTCCGTGGCGCACGCTGCTGCCTCGCCGGGCGGCACGGCCCACCACGGACGCTGGATCCTCGACAGCACCGGCCGCGTCCTTCTCCTCCATGGACTCAACATGGTTTCCAAGCGGCCGCCCTATCTGCCGAGCGCGGTGGGGTTCGGGGCTGATGACGCCGCGTTCCTCGCGCGCAATGGCTTCAACGTGGTGAGGCTTGGCGTGATCTATGGCGCCGTAGAGCCGTCGCCGGGGTCGTTTGATCCGGTCTATCTCGCGAGGATTGCCCGCACTGTGCGCCAGCTCGGCGCCCGCGGCATCCACACGCTGCTCGACTTCCACCAGGACCAGTACAACGAGCGCTTCCACGGCGAGGGCTTCCCGGCGTGGGCGGTGCAGGACGACGGATTGCCGAATTTGCCCGACCTCGGGTTTCCCGCCAACTACGTCGGCATGCCCGCTCTTCAGCACGCATTCGACCATCTATGGGCGGACTCGGCGGGACCAGGTGGCGTGGGTCTTCAGGAGCGCTACGCCGCGGCATGGGGCGCGGTGGCGCGCAGATTCGCCGGCGATGGCCACGTGCTCGGCTACGACCTCTTCAACGAGCCCTGGCCGGGCACCGACTGGACGCCGTGCGTGGCGCCGGCGGGCTGCGCGGCCTTCGACGCGAAGCTCGGCACGCTTCAGCGCAAGGCCATCGCCGCAATCCGCGGCGCGGACCGCCGACACCTCGTGTGGTACGAGCCCAACGTGCTCTTCAACCAGGGCGTCGCGCAAACGCGCCTTCCCGACTTCGGCGACGCGCGCGCGGGGATGTCGTTCCACGACTACTGCCTCGCGGGCACCACCGCGGCGGCGTGCGCCAAGGGCGAGCAGGGCGCTCTCGCGAACGCACTCGCGCGCTCGGGGCACACGGGCGACGCCGTGCTGCTCAGCGAGTTCGGCTCGACAACAGACACGTCCGTGCTCACGCGCGTCGAGGACGAGGCGGACGCGCAGCTCATGCCGTGGATCGAATGGGCGTATTGCGGCTGCGACGATCCCACCGGCAGCGTGCCGCCGTCAGCGGAGGCGCTGGTACTCGACCCGCACAAGCCGCCGCGCGGCGCGAACGTGCAGCGCTCGACGCTGCGCGCGCTCGAGCGACCCTATCCGCAGGCGGTGGCGGGCACGCCGAAGTCGTTCTCGTTCAACGCGCGCAACGGCGTGTTCAAGCTGAGCTACTCCACGCGCCGGGCCGGCTCGCGCCACGGGTTCAAGCCGGGCTCGTGCACGGCTGTGTTCGTGCCGGCGCTGCAGTATCCGCACGGCTACCGCGTACGCGTGCACGGAGCAAAAGCGTTGTCAGGCCCAGCGGGGTTGCTCGAGCTGTGGGGTGGGCGCGCGAAGACGGTGACTTTGACCGTCGCCCCGTCGCGCAACTCCGGCACGCGCCCGCCGAGTACCACCCACGCCTGCCGCTAGTCAGGCGGCTTGGCTTGCGTAGTGCCTCATCACCTCGGCGAGGTAGAGGCGGAGGATGCGCTTGGCCTCCTCGATGAGCTGAGCGTCGCCGCGCGGGTCGGAGCGGAACGCCTCCTGGAGGATGCTGTCGGTGACGAGCACGCCGGCGCGTGCCGCAACGCGCAGGTAGGCGTCGTCGCGCGCCAGCCCGAGCGTCACCGCGATGCTGCGCACCCCCCGCGCCAGCGCCACCTTGTTCTCGCGGTCCGCGGCCCGCAGCTCGTCGCTCAGCTCGCGACCGAACCACAGCGCCCTGTAGCCGGGCCGCTCGCGGTACAGCTCCGAGAACGAGTCGATCAGCATCGCCACCGGGTCCTCCCAGCCGTGCCCGCCGCGTCGTGCCGCCCGCTCGAGGTCGTGCATACGCTCCTCGAACTCGGTGAGGTAACGGTGCGCGAGTGCCTGGACGATCGCACCCTTGTCCGGCAGGTACTGGTAGAGCGAACCAACCGACACGCCCGCTTCCTCCGCCACGCGCGTGGTGGTGAGCGCCTCGGCCCCCTCGGCGGCGATGAGCTTCTCGGCGGCGTCGAGCAGGCGCTGCACGCGCGCGCGGCTGCGGGCCTGCGTCGGGACGCGGCGGAGCCGCGGGATCTCGGTGCGTTCCTGGCTACTCACTTACTTGGAAAGTAGACGGGCGCTCCGGGTTCCCCGGCGTATACGTCGTAAATCACCCAGTGGGAGGAGTCGCCGGAGAAGTACGCGTCGTTCGTGACGATCATCCGGTCACCGTCGAACTGCACGCTCGACGGCTCGTCGAACGGCACCGCCAGCGCCTGGTTGTCGAGCGGCGTGGCGGGCGCGCGCGCCAGCTCCTTGCCGTCGGGCGAGATTTCCACGAGCTGGTTCGTCTCCGGCCCGACGAGCGCCATGTACACGTTGCCCGACTGCGCGAGGGCGAACCCATCCGGCGCCTCCGTCGCGCCCGACTCCCACACCTCCTGCAGCTTGCCCGGCGACCCGTCGGCCTCGATGGGCAGCTTGTAGAGCTTGCCGCTCGTGGGATTGCCCACGCTGGTGGCGCCGCCGGCGCTCGTGTCGAGCATGAGGGTCCTGTGGTCCGGCATCAGCACGATCCCCGCCGGGCCGAAGAGCGTTCCGTCGAGCTGCGGATCGGTGAACCACACCTTCGCCTTGCCGCCTCCGGGCGGCACGCGCCACACGAGACCCTGCTCGTAGTCGGTCACGTAGAGGCTGCCGTCGGGACCCCATGCCGCGTAGTCCGGCTCGGGTGGGTTGTCCATCACCGTGTCGGAGCAGCCGGAAGCGGCGCCGGAGGGCGGACACGACGGCACGTCGCTGAACGTGGCGTAGTCGGACTGTGTGCCGGTGTGCGGGTCGAACCTGATCACCCGTGGCGGCTGCTGATCGAGGAGGTACAGGTTGCCGCCCGAATCCTGCGCCGCCACCTGGATGCCGTTGTCGCCGCTCGCGCTCTGGCCCTTGATCGTCCAGTCGCGCAGCATCAGGCCCTCGGGCGAGTACGCGTACAGATGGGAAGGGCCGTTCGCGTCGCCGGTGGCGTTGGTGAACGTGCCCACGTAGATGGTTCGATCGGGCGCGACGAGCGACAGCGCCGGGTAACCCGGCGGCGGCACATGCGCCAGCACCTGGATGTCCCACTTGCTGCGCGCGCTCGCCGCACCCGGCAGCACCGCAAGCGCGCACAGCGCCGCAACAACCGCCCGCCTCATTACAGGTCCGCCAGCACTTCGCCGGCCGCGCGCTCGCCCGCGCGCACGCCGCCGTCCATGTAGCCGTTCCAGTAGGTGGACGTCTCGGTGCCCGCCCAGTGGATCTTGCCGCACGGCTCGCGCAGCGCCTCGCCGAAGTCGAACAGCACGCCCGGCGAGAGCAGCGACACCGGGCACCCGCGCGTCCACTGCTCGCCCGACCAGTTCATCAGCACGAAGTCGCGCGGGCTCTTCGCCTTGTCGCCGAAGTAGTTGGCGAAGCTCTGGAGCGCCGCGGCGCGCTGGTCGGCGGGCGACAGCTTTGTGAACTGCCGCGCCTCATGACCGCCGATGAAGCCCATCATCACGCCGGGCGAGCCGTCGGGCGGCGAGTTGTCGAAGGTGATCTTCGCGGGCCCGGTGTCGGACACAGCCTGGCCCGTCAACCCGTCGGCGCGCCAGAACGGCTCGTCATAGATCGCCTCCGCCTTCATCAGCGTTCCCATGGCCATGTGCTGCGTGAGCTGGTCGCGCAGCGCCGGCAGGAGCGGCGCGTAATCGATGCGCCCCGCGATCGGCGGCGGCACCGCCACGATCACCTGCTTGCCCGAGTAGGTGCCGCTGTCCGCGGCCACCACAACGCTGCTGCCGGTCTGGTCGATCCGGCGCACCGGCGAGTTCAGCCGCACCGAGCTGCCGAGCTGCTGCGCGATCCGCAGCGGGATCAGCTGCGAACCGCCCACGAAGCGGCTCTCCTGCGCGCCGCCGCTCGTGGAGAAGTTGCGCTCGAACGTGCCGGGGTTCGACTCGTTGCCCGACGCCGCGATGTAGAAGAGCGTGTAGAGCAGCGACACGTCGCGCGTCTCCGCGCCGAAGATCGCCTCCACCGCCGCGGACACCACCGCCCCCACCTGCGGGTTGATCTGGTTCTCCTTGAACCAGCTCCACAGGGTCTGGCTGTCCCACTCCTCCGCGTTGCTCGCGCGCCACGGAGCGTCCACCGGCACCTGCTGCGACATCAGGTCGAGCTGCTCGACCGCCTTGATGATGTCCGCGTCGATCAGCGGATCGATCGGGATGGCGCCGGTGGGCAGCTTGTCGCTGAAGGTCGAGCGCTGGCCGCTCTTGTAATAGACGTTCAGCCCGTCGTCGTACGCCTTGAAGGTGTCCACGCCCACGTCCTTGGCGAGGCCGAGGATGTGGTCCTGGGTGGGGCCGACGAACTGCGCACCCAGCTCGGTGACCTTGCCGCCGCCGATGTCGTGGTTGAGCATGCGCCCGCCCACGCGGTCGCGCGCCTCGAGCACGATCACGGACTTGCCGGCGGCCGCCACCTTGCGTGCCGCGGTGAGCCCGGAGATGCCGGCTCCCACCACGATCACATCGGCCGTGTTGCCGCTCGGCGCGCTGCCCGGCCGCGGCTTGGCCGCCGCCTTCGCCACCGACGGCATCGCCGCGCCGATGCCCATCACCGCTGCGGCGCCGAGCGCGCGACGGCGCGTGATTCCGTTCCTCTGCTGCTGTGCGCCCGCGCCCGCGCGCGGGTCTTCGCCGGTCCCCTGCAAAACCGTTACCCCCTGCCGAAAGCTGAAACTTCCTTCGCTTTCCAAAGAGATAACAGATGCCGCGCGGCGAGGTCGCAGTACGATGCCGCGCCTGTGGCGGGCCTCGAAGAGCAGCGCGAGCAGGTGGCGGCGGCAAGCCGGCGCCTCGCGGCGGAGGGACTCACGCCCGGCACGGCCGGGAACGTGAGCGCGCGGCACGAGGATCGCGTGGCCATCTCACCCACCGGCGCGGTTCTCGCGGAGCTGGACGCCGCCGAGGTTGCGGTTGTCGATCTCGAGGGCAACCAGCTGGATGGACCGCTCGCGCCCACCTCCGAGCTCGACCTCCATCTCGGCGTGTACCGCCGCTACCAAGCCGGCGCCGTGGTGCACACGCACGCTCCCATGGCCACGGCGATCGCGTGCGTCCTGAAAGACGAGCTGCCATGCGTGCACTACCAGATGCTCATGCTGGGCGGGGCCGTACGCATAGCGCCGTACACGACCTTCGGCACCCCCGCGCTCGCGGAGGCGGTGCTGGAGGCGCTCGAGGGACACACCGCAGCGCTCATGGCGAACCACGGCGCCATCGCATACGGCGTCGACATGAAGGGCGCCGTGGAGAACATGCTGCTGCTCGAGTGGGCGTGCTCGGTGTACTGGCATGCCGCCGCGCTCGGCAAGCCGCGCGTGCTCGACAAGGGCCAGCTCGAAGCGGTGGTGGAACGGTTCGTGAGCGGCGGTTACGGGGCGACGAAGGAGAACGAGTGAAGGCAGTGGCGATGGGAGTGCATGTGCTCGACGTGCTGGTGCGCCCGGTGGAGCGGATCCCGGAGGGCCAGGGCGGCGAGCTCGTTGAGCAGATCAAGATCACGGCCGCGGGCTCGGCGGGCGGCACCGCGCTGATCCTGTCGAAGCTCGGCGCGCAGGTGTTCAGCGCAGGCGCGATCGGCATCGACGCCGCGGGCGACATGCTGCTGTCCCTCTTGCAGCGCGACGGCGTGAACACTTCGCTGCTCGTCCGCCGCGAGGACGCTCAGACCTCGGCCACAGTCCTGCCGATCCGCCCGAACGGCGACCGCCCCGCGCTCCACGTGGTGGGCGCGAACGCCGACTACGGGCCGGACGACGTGCGCTGGGACACGCTGGCGGACTGCACCCACCTTCACCTGGGCGGCCCCGAGTTCATGGGCGGCGAGGCGGCGGCGCAGATCCTCTCGCGCGCGCGGGAGCAGGACATCGTCACCTCCGCGGACATACTCGCGCCCGGCGAGGGGCTGCTCGACTGGGTCGGACCCGCGCTTCCCCACCTCGACTACCTGCTGCCGAACGCCGAGCAGGTACTCGCCCTCACGGGCAAGGACGACCTCGCCGACGGCTGCCGCGAGCTCGTATCACGCGGCGCCGGATGTGTGGCTGCCACGCGTGGCGCCCACGGGGTGCTGATCGTGGACGGCGACGGCGAGGAGAGCGTGCCGGCGTTCGAGGTGGACGTGGTGGACACCACCGGCTGCGGCGACGCCTTCTCCGCCGGCTTCCTCCGAGGCCTCGCGCTCGGTCGCGACAAGCGCGAAGCCGCGCTGCTCGGTTGCGCAACGGCGGCACAGGTGGCGCAGGGCCTCGGCACCGACCACGGCGAGTACGACCTGGCGACGGTCGAGCAGCTCGCGCTCGACACGCGGTAAGGGTCCGGCGGCCGAATTTCGGCCCTGCTGCCGTAGAGCAGCGGGGTTTCGCGCTTCAGCCTGTTGGCATGCGCGTGAACCGGCTCGGCCTAGTTCCAGTCAGCTCACCGGACCCAGCGGTGCGGCGCTACCGGCTCGCCCGGCTCGAGGAGGTGGCGCTCGAGACGCCTCCGAATTTGCCCGCGCGTCCATGCCGCTGTGCGCGTCCTACCGACTTAGACAAAAACGTTGACCGAGGGTCAAGAGAATTGACGGGGCGTCAATCGGTTTGACCGGGGGTCAATTCTTTTGACTGACTCGGTAGCGCCCGCGCTCAGCCGACCTGGACTGACACCGGCACGGACGCGCCCGCCTGCGTCTGGCGTGAGGCCGCGGTGCGCGCCGTGAAGCGGAAGGTGCCCGGCCGCGAGAGGCCGAGCGTGACGGAGAACTGGCCTCCGCTGGCGCGCACCTTCACTGTTCGCACCCGGCGGTAGCGGGTGCCGCGCAGCTCCTCCTCGTCGATCGTGAGCCTCCCCTTGGCCGGGCTCACCGATCCGGCGAGGGTGATCGTGGATCCGCGTGTCACGCTCGTAGCGCTCGACTGCAGCGTGAGCGCCGGCGCCACTCCCGCGACCACAACGCCCGACACAAGCTTCGGCACGCCGGGGCCGCCCGCGAACACGGCCTGCAGCACGTCGTTGCGCGCGAGCGGCAGCGCGCCGCTGAAGCTGCCGTCCGGAGCGAGCGGCAACGTGGCGAGCACCCGTCCGCCCTTCGCAAGGTTGTCGATGATCTGCACGGCCGCGCCTGCAGGGAGCGCGACACCCGGCGCGGGCGTGAGCCGCCCGCTGAACACGAGCGGCTGCGGATACACGAGCCTCGGCTGCGGCGCGGTCAGATCGAGTCGGCTCACCGGCCCCTCGAGCTGCGCCACCTGCTGCCGCAGCGCCGGCAGCTGCCGGTAGAGCGCATTGCCGGGACACGCGGTCTGGTCCGCGTCGCGGTGGCCGGAGATCCGGTTGAGCGTGACCGGCGCGCCCTTCGGATAGGCCGTGAAGATCCCGCCGCCGGACTTCTCCAACACGGTGCCCACCGCGGGTATGCCGTTCAGCGACAGCTTCCACGCGAGCAGGCGGGCGAGCGAGTTGATCCCCGCGGAGCTGAAGCGGCTGAAGCGGAAGTCGCCGATCGCGGCGATGCCGGTGGAAAACGAGTTGAAGCCACCCGCTTGCGCGCCGATCACCGGCTCCTCGATTCCGCCGGCGCGGCCCTCGAACACCTGGCCGTAGCGGTCGACCAGGAAGTCGTACCCGATGTCGTCCCAGCGGTTCACGTTGCGGTGGAACAGGCACACGCCGAGCACCACTGACGGCGACTCCGAGCGGCTGTAGCCGTTGAGCGTCTCCGTGTGGTGGACAAACGCGAGGTCCACGCGTCCGTACCCCGCGGTCTTGCGCGGCTTGCAGCGGCTCGCTCCCCACGCCGCCCGCGGAGTGACCGCGAGCTGGCCGCCGGTGGGCAGAGCCACCTGCGCCTTGCGCACCGCGGAGGCCCGCGCGGCGGGCACGTGCGCGTTCACGAAGCTCAGGTGCAGCCCGCTCAGCGGCCGCGCGCCGCGGAGCTGCACGAAGTCCTTGCCGCCCGCCCACACGGGCTCGGTGGAATGCCCGGCGGCGCGGCTCTTTTCCTCCGATTCGCTGAGCCTCACCCACCCGCTCCAGCGCCCGCCCGCGCGGCGGCCGCGCAACCACAGCGCGCCAGAGCCGCGCCGCCAGGTGGCCCCCACGAGGTCGTAGCGGCGGGGCGCTCGCAGCGGCCTCGTGAGGAAGCCGCCGGACGCGGCGCGCGCGCCCACCGCGCCGGCGGTCACGTCCATCCCGAACTGCGCGGTGCGGACGCCTGGCGCGGCCTGCGCGGCGGCGGGGAGCAGAAGCGCGAGGACCAGCAGCAGGAGCGTGGGGCGCACGAGTGTTCAGAACACGTTGTGCTGGTGTGTGTTTCGGGCAAATCTGCGCTTGCGCGAAGTATCCTCGCCGGGCCAGAGAACCTGAGGAGGACCCGGGACATGACACGCAGGATTTCGCGCGTCGCTGCCAGTGTGGCGGCGCTTTCGGCCGTGGCCGCCATTGCGGCCGGCTGCGGCAGCAGCAACAGCAACACCAACACCACGGCAGCGTCAACCGGCGGCGGTGCGAGCAGCACCACCGGCGGCGGCGCCGATCAGAAGGTGGCTTCGGAGGTGCCGGCGGCGATCAAGTCGAAGGGCACGCTCACCGTGGCCGCGGACGCTACGTACGCGCCGAACGAGTTCATCGGCTCCAACGGCAAGACCGTCGAGGGCATGGACGCGGACCTCGCGGCCGCGCTCGCGAGCACGATGGGCCTCAAGGCGAAGGTGGTGAACGCGACGTTCGACAGCATCATCCCGGGCCTCGCGGCTCACAAGTACGACCTCGGCATGTCCTCGTTCACGGACACCAAGGAGCGTGAGAAGACGGTGGACTTCGTCACCTACTTCTCCGCGGGTACGTCGTTCTATGAGAAGGCGTCGGGCGGCCCGCCCGTCACCGGCCTCGCGAGCCTCTGCGGAACCACCGTGGCGGTGGAGAAGGGCACGACTCAGCAGGCCGACTCCACGGCCCAGTCCAAGAAGTGCACGAGTGCCGGGAAGAAGCCGGTGAAGGTGCTCACCTTCCCCGACCAGAACGGCGCGAACCTCGCCATCACGAGCGGCCGGGCCCAGATCGGGATGGCGGACTCGCCGGTGGCGGACTACCAGGTGAAGAAGTCAGGCGGCCAGTTCAAGACGGTCGGCACGCCCTACGGCACGGCTCCGTACGGCATCGCCATCCCGAAGGACACCAAGATGGCCAAGCCGGTGCTTGACGCGCTCAAGGTGCTGATGTCGAATGGCCAGTACAAGGCGATCCTCACCAAGTGGGGCATCGCGGATGGAGCCATTTCGAACCCCCAGATCAACGGGGCCATCAGCTAGGAGTCCGTCACGGCTGACGTCGAAGTTGTCGACTCGGAGGTCCGAGCCGACGAGATAAGAGCCGTCCCCGTACGGCACCCGGGACGTTGGATTGCGGCCGCGATCGTGCTTCTGATCGCGGCCGTAATCCTCCATTCGGTGTTCACGAACCCGCGCTTCCAGTGGGGCGTGTTCGGGGACTTCCTGTTCGACCCGCGCATCCTCCGCGGCGTGCGGGCCACGCTCGAGCTCACCGCCATCGCGATGGCGATCGGGATCGTGCTCGGGGTGATCCTGGCGATCATGCGGCTGTCGCCCAACCCGCTCGTGTCCGGCGCGAGCTGGGTGTACATCTGGTTCTTTCGCGGCACGCCCGTGCTGGTGCAGATCATCTTCTGGGGCGTCGGGATCTCGGCGCTCTATCCCAAGCTGTCGATAGGCATCCCGTTCGGCGGGCCGGAGTTCGCGAGCGTGGGCGCCAACAAGGCGATCACCCTGTTCGTAGCGGCCATCCTCGGCCTCGGCCTCAACGAGGGCGCGTACATGGCTGAGATCGTGCGCGCCGGCATCATCTCCGTGGACGAGGGCCAGACCGAGGCGGCGGCGTCGCTCGGCATGTCGCGGATGCAGACGATGCGCCGGATCGTCCTGCCGCAGGCGATGCGGGTGATCATCCCGCCCACCGGCAACGAGACGATCTCGATGCTGAAGACCAGTTCGCTCGCGAGCGCGATCGCCTTCTCCGAGCTGCTCTACAGCGCGCAGCTCATCTACTCGGTGAACTTCAAGACGATCCCGCTGCTGCTCGTGGCGGCGGCGTGGTACCTGTTCTTCACCACGATCCTCTCGATCGGCCAGTACTACATCGAGCGCCACTACGCACGCGGCACATCGCGTGAGCTGCCGCCCACGCCCGTTCAGAAGCTCAGGGCCCTGACCTTGGCGAGGCGCGAATGGAACTGATGGTCAAGGCCGAGGCCGTCCACAAGAGCTTTGGACGGCTCGAGGTGCTCAAGGGGATCACGCTCGAGGTGAAGCCGGGCGAGGTGATGTGCATGCTCGGTCCGTCGGGATCCGGCAAGTCGACCTTCCTGCGCTGCATCAACCACCTGGAGAAGATCAACGCTGGGCGGCTGTGGGTGGACGGCGAGCTGGTGGGGTACCGCCAGAGGGGCGACAAGCTCTACGAGCTGCGCGAGTCTGAGGTGGCGGCCGAGCGGGCGCAGATCGGGATGGTGTTCCAGCGCTTCAACCTGTTCCCGCACATGAACGCCCTGCAGAACGTGATCGAGGCGCCGTGCCGCGTGAAGGGAATTCACAAGCAGGAGGCGGTGAAGCGCGGCCGCGAGCTGCTCGACCGCGTGGGGCTCGGCGACAAGATCGACGCCTATCCCGCGCAGCTCTCCGGCGGGCAGCAGCAGCGCGTGGCGATCGCGCGCGCTCTCGCGATGGATCCCAAGCTGATGCTGTTCGACGAGCCCACCTCAGCTCTCGACCCCGAGCTCGTGGGCGACGTGCTCGCCGTGATGCGCGAGCTCGCCCGCTCCGGCATGACGATGGTGGTGGTCACGCACGAGATCGGGTTCGCGCGCGAGGCCGGCGACACGCTCGTGTTCATGGACGGCGGCGTGGTGGTGGAGCAGGGCGAGCCGCGCGAGGTGCTCGCGAATCCGCGGCACGAGCGCACCAAGGCCTTCCTCTCGAAGGTGCTTTAGTCCCACCTCGATGGTGATCGAGCTCAGCGGCACCGGCCTCTTCCCGGCGGACGTGGTGGCGGTGGCGCGCTCGGACGCTCGCGTTCGCCTGTCCGACGAGGGGCGTCGCGCGATGGAGGAGAGTGCCGCTGTGGTGGCCGAGCTGGCGGCGTCGGACGAGCCGCACTACGGCGTGTCCACCGGGTTCGGCTCGCTCGCGACCGTCACGATCGAGGCGTCGCGGCGGGAGGAGCTGCAGCGCGCGCTGATCCGCTCGCACGCCGCCGGCATGGGACCGCCGGTGGAGCGCGAGGTGGTGCGAGCGATGATGCTGCTGCGGGCGCGCACGCTCGCGATGGGGCGCTCTGGCGCGCGGCCGCAGGTGGCGGAGGGGCTGCTCGCGCTGCTCGACTCCGGGATCACGCCGGTGGTGCCGGAGCACGGATCGCTCGGCGCGAGCGGAGACCTCGCGCCGCTCGCCCACTGCGCGCTGGTGCTGCTCGGCGAGGGCGAGGTGCTCGAGGGCGGGTCGGCGCGGGACGCGCTCGCGGCGGCCGGTATCGAGCCTCTGGTGCTCGGCCCGAAGGAGGGTCTCGCATTGATCAACGGCACCGACGGCATCCTCGGCATGCTGCTGCTTGCTTTGCACGACCTGGACGAGCTGCTGCGCGTGGCGGACGTCACGGCCGCCATGTCGGTGGAGGCTCTGCTCGGGACCGACCGCGCGTTCGCCTCTGATCTGCTGGCCTTGCGGCCGCAGCCGGGCCAGGCGCTGAGCGCGGCGAACATGCAGCGGCTGCTGGCAGGCTCGCCGATCGTGGCCTCGCACCGCTGGGGCGATCCTCGCGTGCAGGACGCCTACTCGCTGCGCTGCGCGCCCCAGGTGGCCGGCGCGGCGCGAGACACCGTCGAGCACGCGCATCGCGTCGCGGCTGCGGAGCTCGTCTCGGCTATCGACAACCCGATGGTGCTGCCGGACGGCCGCGTGGAGTCTTGCGGGAACTTCCACGGCGCGCCGCTCGGATTCGCGTGTGACTTCCTGGCCATAGCGTGCGCGGAGGTTGGTGCAATTGCCGAGCGGCGCACCGATCGCCTGCTCGACGCGTCTCGCTCGCACGGCCTGCCGCCGTTCCTCGCCCACGATCCCGGCGTGAACTCCGGATTGATGATCGCCCAGTACACGCAGGCCGCGATGGTGGCGGAGAACCGGCGCTTGGCGGCGCCGTCGAGCGTGGACTCGCTGCCCACGAGCGCGATGCAGGAGGACCACGTGTCGATGGGCTGGGGGGCGGCGCGCAAGCTGCGCATCTCCGTGCGCAACCTGCGGCGCATCCTGGCGGTGGAGCTGGTGTGCGCGGGGCGGGGGATCGAGCTGCGGGCGCCACTGCAGCCGGGTGCCGGCACGGGCGCAGCACTGGCGGCGCTGCGCGAGGTGGTGCCCGGGTTCGGGCCGGACCGGGAGCTGGCGCCCGAGCTGCGTGCCGCGGAGGAGCTGATCGAGTCGGGAGACCTGTTGCGCGCGGTGGGAGAGCTCGCATGAGCGCCCGCGAGGTTCGAGCGCCGCACGGCACCGAGCTCACGTGTGAGGGCTGGCCGCAGGAGGCCGCGCTGCGGATGCTGATGAACAACCTCGACCCGGAGGTGGCCGAGGACCCCGACCACCTCGTGGTCTACGGCGGCACGGGCCGCGCCGCGCGCTCGTGGCAGGCGTTCGACGCGATCGTCCGCTCGCTCCGCTCTCTCGCCGCGGACGAGACGCTGCTCGTGCAGTCCGGCAAGCCGGTGGGCGTGTTCCGCACGCACGAGTGGGCGCCGCGTGTGCTCATCGCCAACTCGAACCTCGTGCCCGAGTGGGCCAACTGGGATGAGTTCCGCCGGCTCGAGGCGCTCGGCCTGACGATGTACGGGCAGATGACCGCGGGCTCGTGGATCTACATCGGCTCGCAGGGCATCGTGCAGGGCACGTACGAGTGCTTTGCCGAGATCGCGAGGCGAAAGCACGGCGGGTCTCTGGCCGGGACGATCACCGTGACCGCCGGCCTCGGGGGCATGGGCGGCGCGCAGCCGCTCGCGATCACGATGAACGACGGCGTGGCGCTGTGTGTGGAGGTTGAGCAGCACCGGATCGACCGGCGGCTACACACGCGCTACCTCGACGAGGAGGCATCGTCGCTCGAGGACGCGGTGGCGCGCTGCCGTGCGGCAGCGGCTGAGCGCCGCGCGCTGAGCGTGGGCCTGTGCGCGAACGCCGCGGACGTGATCCCGCAGTTGCTCGCCGACGGGTTCGAGGCGGACATCGTCACCGACCAGACGAGCGCGCACGACCCGCTGGGTGGCTATGTGCCGAACCTGATGTCGCTCGAGGAGGCGCTCGAGCTGCGCGAATCCGACCCTGACGAGTACGTGCGCCGCTCGCGCCGCGCGATGGCCGCGCACTGCGCGGCGATGGTGGGCTTCCTCGACCGCGGCGCCGAGGTGTTCGACTACGGCAACTCGCTGCGCGCGGAGGCCAAACTCGGCGGGTTCGAGCGCGCCTTCGCCTACCCGGGATTCGTGCCCGCGTACGTGCGGCCGCTGTTCTGCGAGGGCAAGGGGCCGTTCCGCTGGGCGGCGCTGTCGGGCGACCCCGCGGACATCGCGGCCACCGACCGCGCGGTGCTCGAGGAGTTCCCGGAGGACGAGCGGCTCGCCCGCTGGATCGAGCAGGCCGGCGAGAGGATCGCGTTCCAGGGGCTCCCCGCGCGCATCTGCTGGCTCGGCTACGGCGAGCGCGCGCGGCTCGGGCTGCGCTTCAACGAGATGGTCGCCAGCGGAGAGATCAGCGCGCCCATCGTGATCGGGCGCGATCACCTCGACTCGGGCTCGGTCGCGTCGCCCTACCGCGAGACGGAGAACATGGAGGACGGCTCCGACGCGATCGCCGACTGGCCCCTGCTGAACGCGCTCGTGAACACGGCTTCGGGCGCCACGTGGGTGTCGATCCACCACGGCGGCGGCGTGGGCATCGGGCGCTCGATCCACGCCGGGATGGTGTGCGTGGCGGACGGCAGCGAGCTGGCGGCGCGCAAGCTCGAGCGCGTTCTGACCACCGATCCGGGCACCGGCGTGATCCGCCACGCGGACGCCGGGTACGAGTCGGCGTTGCGAGTGGCGTCCGAGCGCGGCGTCCGCATTCCGATGCAAGAGGACTGATGGCGGTCCTCGAGATCGTCACGGTGGGCGATCCCGTGCTGCGCGAGCGCGCGCGTGAGCTGTCCCTGGACGAGCTGCGCTCGGACGAGATCCAGCGGCTGATCGACGACATGATCGACACCAAGCGGGCGGCACACGGCGCTGGCATCGCCGCCAATCAGGTGGGGCTGGCGGTGCGCGTGGCGGTGGTGGAGGTGGAACCCGGCAACCCGCGCTACCCGTACAAGCCGCCGGTGGACCTCGCGGTGATCGTCAACCCGGAGATCGAGCCGGTGGACGACGAGCTTTTCGCCGTGAACGAGGGCTGCCTGTCCGTGCCGGACCTGCGCGGGGACGTGGAGCGATTCGTGAACGTGCGCGTCCGCTATCTCGACCGTGAGGGCGAGCCGCACGAGGAGGTGCGCCGCGGGCTCACCGCAGGCACCTTCCAGCACGAGGTCGACCACCTCGACGGCGTGCTGTTCCTCGACCGCGTGCGCGACCCGGCCACCTTCTCCACCTGGGAGCAGTTCGACCGGCACCGGCGCGCGGACTTCGAGGCGCGGGCGCGGGAGCTCGTGGAGCGAGTGGGGTCGTGACGCAGCTCTGGTGCGAGCTCGCGTGGCTGGGCGGGCCGCGGGCGGCGGAGAGCGTGCTGATCTCGGTGTCCGGCGACCGGATCGACGCCGTCGCACCCGGCAGCGACCCGCCGGCCGACGCGGACCGGCTCCCGGGCCTCACCCTGCCGGGCTTCGCCAACGCGCACTCGCACGCGTTCCAGCGCGCCTTGCGCGGCCGGACGCACGGCGGCGCCGGCTCGTTCTGGACGTGGCGCGAGCAGATGTACGCGCTCGCCGGCTCGCTCGACCCTGACTCCTACTTCGCCCTCGCCCGCGCGACGTTCGGAGAGATGGCCCTGGCCGGCATCACCGTGGTGGGCGAGTTCCACTACCTGCACCACGGGCCGGGCGGGGTGCCGTACGACGACCCGAACGCGATGGGGCATGCGGTGCTGCACGCCGCTGAGGAGGCCGGCGTGCGGATCAAGCTGATCGACGCGTGCTACCTGCGCGGCGGATTTCGCGAGGAGCCCGATGAGGTGCAGAGGCGCTTCTGCGACGGCGACGTGGGCGCGTGGGCGGAGCGCGTGAACGCGCTCCCCGATGCCGCCGCGGCCATTCACAGCGTGCGTGCGGTGGACCCGGAGTCCGCGCGTACGGTGGCTTCGTGGGCGCAGTCGCGCGGCGCGCCTTTGCACGCGCACGTGTCCGAGCAACCTGCCGAGAACGAGGCCTGCCTCGCAGCACACGGCCTCACCCCCACCGCCCTGCTCGCCTCGGTTGACACGCTGAGCGAGCGTTTCACGGCCGTGCACGCCACGCATTTGACGGTCGCGGACGTGGAGCTGCTCGGCGGCGCGGGCGTGACCTGCTGCTTCTGCCCCACCACCGAGCGCGACCTGGCCGATGGCATCGGCCCGGCGCGTGCGCTGCGCGATGCCGGCGTGCGGCTGTCGCTCGGCAGCGATTCGCACGCGGTCATCGACCTGCTGGAAGAGGCGCGCGCAGTCGAGCTCGACGAACGGCTCGCAGCGAGGGAGCGCGGCCGCCATTCCGCCTCCGAGCTGCTGTCCGCAGCCACTGCCGACGGCTACCGCTGCCTCGGCCTGGAGGACGGCGGCCGCATCGAGGCGGGCGCGCTGGCGGACCTGGTGACCATCTCGCTCGACAGCGTGCGGCTGGCGGGCACCGGCGCCGAGCACGCATTGGAATCAGTCGTGTTCGCGGGCGCGGCGCCCGACGTCCACCACGTGATGGTCGGTGGCCGCTTCATCGTCCGCGACGGCGCGCACGTGGACCTCGACGTGCCGCGCGAACTCGCGCGGACGGTGCCGCGATGAGCACGCTCGTGATCGACAACATCGGCCTGCTCGTGACGAACGACGCGTCGCTCGGCCAGGTCCGGGACGCCGCCCTCGTCATCGATGGCGACCGCGTGGTCGCCATCGAGAGCGCCGGCGCTCAGGCGGATCGGCGCCTCGACGCCGGCGGCCGTTGCGTCATTCCAGGCTTCGTGGACAGTCACACGCACCTCGTGTTTGCGGGCGATCGGGCCGACGAGTTCGCGGCGCGCATGGCGGGACAGCGCTACAGCGCGGGTGGGATCCGCGTGACCACCGACGCCACGCGGGCGGCGAGCGCCGATGAGCTCGCGGCCCTGACGGAGCGCCGCCGCCGCGAGGGAGTGCGGGCCGGGATCACGCACGTGGAGATCAAGTCCGGCTACGGGCTCGAGACCGGATCGGAGAAGCGCTCCTGCGAGGTGGCCAGCCGCTTCACCGACGACGTGACCTTCCTCGGCGCCCACGTGGTCCCGGCCGAGTACGAGGGCCGCGCCGACGACTACGTGCACCTGGTCTGCAACGAGATGCTCGAGGCATGCGCGCCGCACGCGAAATGGATCGACGTGTTCTGTGAGGAGGGCGCGTTCGACGAGGAGCAGTCGCGCGCCGTGCTGCGGGCGGGCGTGGCCGCCGGGCTCGAGCTCCGCGTTCACGCCAACCAGCTGGGCGAGGGACCAGCCGTGCGCCTGGCGGTGGAGATGGGCGCCGCCTCGGCAGACCACTGCACCTACCTGAGCGATGCCGACATCGAGGCGCTGGCGAGCAGCGGCACCGTGGCCACCTTCCTCCCCGCCACCGACTTCTCCACCCGCGAGCAGTACCCGGACGCGCGCCGTGCGATCGATGCCGGCGTGAGCGTCGCCCTCGCCACCAACACCAACCCGGGGTCGAGCTACACCACCTCGATGAGCTTCTGCATCGCGCTCGCCGTCCGCGACATGCACATGACCGCCGAGGAGGCACTCGAGGCAGCCACGCTCGGCGGCGCCCGCGCCCTCCGCCGCGACGACATCGGCCACCTCTCCCCCGGCGCCCGCGCCGACATCGCGATCCTCGACGCCCCGAGCTACACCCACCTGATCTACCGCCCTGGCGTGCCGCTGGTAGCGGCAACGATCGCCGCCGGCGAGCTGGCCTGGTCCGACCCGGACGCCGCGCTCGTGCCCTCCTAGCATCAGCAGCCGTGGCAATCGTGATCGCATCCGACGTCGGCAAGGACATTGCCGGGGAGCCGCTCCTGCGCGGCGTCTCTTTCAAGGTCGAGCAGCGCGACCGGCTCACGCTCTCCGGCCGCAACGGCTCCGGCAAGACCACCCTGCTCCGCATGCTCGCCGGCGAGAGCTCGGTGGACTTCGGCGAGCTCGTGTTCGCCAAGGGCACGCGAGTGGCCCTCCACGACCAGCGCCCGCCCCGCGAACTGGGCCTCAGCCTGCGCGACTACATCCTCCAGGGCTGCGGCGACCTCCTGGCCCTCGAGAAGGAGCTGAACGAGCTCGAGCAGCAGATGGCGAAGGGAAAGACCGAGCACTCCATCTTCGATCGCTACGCAAGAGCGCAGAGCAGGCTCGAGCACGCCGGCGGCTACAACTGGCGCCAGCAGGCGATGGCCACCGTCCGCGGCCTCGGCTTCAAGGACGACGACCTCGACCGCACGCTCGACACCTTCAGCGGCGGCGAGCTCACCCGCGGCTCGCTCGCCCGCACCCTCGCGGGCGACCCCGACCTCCTGCTCCTCGACGAGCCCACCAACCACCTCGACATCGAGTCGCTCGAATGGCTCGAGCAGCGCCTCACCACGATCGACGCCGGCGTGATCCTCGTCGCGCACGACCGCTGGTTCCTGGAAGCGGTGGGCACGGCGGTGCTGGAGCTGGAAGCCGGCCGCTCGCGCTTCTTTCCCGGCCCGTGGCACGCGTGGCGCAAGGAGCAGGCGGCGCGCGAGCTCGCGCTTGGCCGCGCGATCGAGAAGCAGCAGGCGGAGATCGAGCGGCTCGAGCGCTTCGTCACCCGCTTCCGCGCCGGCACGAGGGCCCGGCAGGCTCAGTCACGCGCGAAGAAGCTCTCGAAGATGCAACGGATCGAGCGCGACCCGCGCGACGGCAAGGGGCTCGGCTTCAGCTTTGAGAAGCCGTCGCGCAGCGGCCGCGTGGTGCTCGAGCTCGAGCACGCGGATCTACAGGCCGGAGACAAACCCCTTCTCCACGACGTCGAGATGTGGCTCGAGCGCGGTGAGCACGTGACGCTCGTGGGGCCGAATGGCGCCGGCAAGACCACGCTAATCGAGACGCTCGCCGGCAAGCGCCCGCTCGGAACCGGCAAGCTCCGCACCGGCCACAACGTCGTGCTCGGGTACCTCTCCCAGCACGCGGAGGAGCTGGGCAACCAGGGCACGGTGCTCGAGGTGGCCCAGCGCGCGACCGGCCTCAAGCCCGGTCCAACCCGAGCGCTCCTCGGACGCTTCATGTTCTCCGGCGCGGACGCCGAGAAGCCGGTGCGCGACCTCTCCGGCGGCGAGCGCCGCAGGCTCTCCCTCGCCATCCTCGTGCAGTCGGGCGCCAACCTGCTGATCCTCGACGAGCCCACCAACCATCTCGACCTCGAAAGCCGCGAGGCGCTCGAGGACGCGCTGAGAGCGTTCCCCGGCTCGCTGATCCTCGTGTCGCACGACCGCGCGCTGCTCGACGCCGTGGGCACGCGCACGATCGCGATCGAGGACCAGACCCTGAAGAGCCACCTCGGCGGCTGGGCCGACTACGTGCGCACGCGCGAGGAGAAGAAGGAGAAGGCCGCGCCTCCTCAGT
The DNA here is from genome assembly GCA_036378175.1 of Thermoleophilaceae bacterium. Lineage (GTDB taxonomy): Bacteria > Actinomycetota > Thermoleophilia > Solirubrobacterales > Thermoleophilaceae > JAICJR01. The sequence continues at coordinate 43,044 of DASUWY010000051.1, read as the reverse complement.
CCAATGGCAAGCGCCGCAGGTCACAGAAGGCCAAGCCGGCGATCTCAAAGGACCGCAAGCGCAAGATCAGCGTCGTGGAGACGGACATCCAGTCCGCGGAGGCGGCGCTGGCGAAGCTCGAGGACGAGCTGTCGGACCCATCCGCCTGGGCAACGCCCGAGCGCAGTGCGCAATCGGCCAAGCGCCACGACGACGCCAAGAAGATGGTTGAGAAGCTCTACGCGGAACTGGAAACTCTGGAGACATGAGCACCCAGCGCTCAGCCCTCGTCACCTTCGGCGCGATCATGCTCGCCACGCTGCTGGCCGCGCTCGACCAGACGATCGTGGCCACCGCGCTGCCGAAGATCGTCTCGGACCTGAACGGCTTCGAGCACCTGAGCTGGGTGGTGACCGCGTACCTCGTGAGCTCGACCGTCACCGTCCCGCTCTACGGCAAGCTGTCCGACCTCTACGGCAGGCGCAACCTCTTCCTCGTCGCCATCACCATCTTCCTGGCGGGCTCGGCGCTGTGCGGGATCTCGCAGACGATGGGCCAGCTCATCGCATTCCGCGCGCTGCAGGGAATCGGCGCCGGCGGGCTCATCCCGCTGAGCCAGGCCGCGATCGCGGACCTCTTCCCCCCGCGCGAGCGCGGCCGCTACCAGGCCTACATCGCCGGCATGTGGGCGATCGCCGCTGTGGCGGGCCCGCTGCTCGGCGGCACCCTCTCAGACCACGCTTCGTGGCGCTGGATCTTCTACATCAACCTGCCGCTCGGTCTCCTGGCGCTCGTGGTGGTGGCCCGCACCATGCAGTCGCAGACGCACATCCGCGAGCACCGGATCGACTACCTCGGCGCCGCGCTCCTCAGCGGCGGGATCACGGCGATCCTGCTGGCCCTCGTGTGGGGCGGCACCAGCTTCCCGTGGGACTCGTGGCAGGTGCTCGGCACCGCCGCCGCGGGGGTCGCACTCTCGATTGCGTTCCTTGTGGTCGAGCGCACCGCGCCGGAGCCGCTGCTTCCGCTCGAGCTGTTCAGAAACCGCATCGTTGCCGTGTCGTGCGGCGCCGGTCTCGTGATCGGAGCGCTCCTATTCGCCGTCGTGATCTACGCGCCGGTGTACATGCAGGATGTGCTCGGCACATCGGCGACCAAGTCGGGCGCGCTGCTCATCCCGCTCACGGTCGGCTGGACGGTGGTGAGCGTGATCGTCGGCCAGATCATCGCCCGCACCGGTCGCTACCGAGTGTTCCCGATCATCGGCAGCTGCTTCGTGCTCGCCGGCATCCTGCTGCTCACCACGCTCGGCACCGGCTCCTCGCTCGCGACCGTGTCCGGCTACCTCGTGCTCGTGGGCATCGGCATGGGCGTGATGTTCCAGGTGTACGTGATCGCCGCGCAGAACGCGGTGGACGTGAGCCAGATCGGCGTGGTCACCGGGCAGATCAACTTCTACCGCTCGATGGGCGGCAGCTTCGCCGTGGCGGGGCTGGGCGCGCTGCTCACCAGCCGCCTCGGCACCGAGCTCGTCAAGCAGCTCGGCGCCGCCGGAAAGCGGATCGACCCGAACACGGTGATTCAGAGCGGCGCCGGGCACCTGCCGCCGCGCATCGCCGACGGCGTGGGCACGGCTCTTTCGAACTCGCTCCACTCCGTGTGGATCGTGTGCGTGCCGCTCGCGGCGATCGCGCTGGCGCTGGCCCTCGCGCTGGAGGAGCGGCCGCTGCGAAAGCACACCGAGCACGTGGCCCCGCCCGCCCCCGCGGAGCGCCAGCCCGAAGCCGTTTCCTAAGCCGCCACCTGGCGAAGCTGGGACTCGGGCTCGATCCCCCAGCGCTCCGCCACGGCCGCGAGCTCGTCGTCGAGCGGCCAGCGGTCGGCCCGCACCTCGCCCTCGTGGTCCGGGGAGCCGCCCTTCAGAGCCATGCAGCCCGTGTTGTCGCCAATCGCGCGGATCTCGTCCACCTCGTCCGCATCCAGCACCACGTCGCGCGGCGTCGCGGCAAGCTCTGCACGCTTCTCCTCCACAGGCCGCGCGGCCGGCCCCGCCTCCTGGATCAGCGTGGGCGCCACGCATGCCACCGGCTGGTGCGCGAGGTCCCACTGCGAGGCGAGCTGCATCATCGACAGCCCGTGCCGCTCGGCTACGGGCCGCATCCGCTCGAGCCGCTCGCGCCCCTGCTCCACCCAGCCGGCGGGGCGGAACGAGCGGTGGTCGCCCTTGCGCAGCTCGTGCCCGGGCAGAACGTCGTCCCAGAAGAGGCCGCCGTAGTCCACCACCCGCGCGATCAGCTTCACGTCGTGGCGCGCCGCAGCGTCGAGGCACAGCTCGCCCGGCCACGGCTCCAGCGGGTTGAGGATGATCATCGCCCAGTCGATCGACTCGGCGAAGCGCTCGAAGCACGAGATGAGATCGAGCGTGAAGCCGTTGGCGGGGCCGGGCGCCACGCCGAGCAGGCGCGTGAGCCCGTGCGAGCGCAGCGCCTCCATCCCCTCCCACACAGCGGGGCTCGTGAAGCCCGTGTGGTCGGGGTTGTGGAGAAGAAGGAGGTCGAAGGAGTCGACCCCGCAGCGCTCGAGGCTGCGCTCGGTGGCCATCCGCAGGTAGTCCGCGTATGCCTCCGCCCCGCGCAGCGACGGGTCGGTGAAGCGCGGAAAGCCGCGCGGCCCGTCGCGCTCACCCTCGTAGAAGTCGTGGCCAACAGCGCCCACGAGGAAGTAGTCCTCGCGCGGGAGCCCGCTCAAGGCGTGCCCGACGATCGAGTCCGCCTCGCCCTGGCCGTACACGTCGGCCGTGAGCAAGGTGTGGATGCCGTCGCCCGGGCGCAGCAGCGGCACGAGCCGCTCGTCCTCGAGCTCCTCGCCAAAGTGCATGAAGCGGCCGCCGCTCCAGCTTCCAACAGCCACGTGACCGGGAGAATCCATCTCCCCCAATCTACTTACAGCTACGCGCGAACAGCCCGGCCGCGCACCGCCAGCTTCGACCCGCAGGCATAGTGCAGCAGCACGAACGCGCCGGCGAAGATCAGCAGGTCGCCGATGCTGAGCACGTTCCCGATGGGCCACGGGCCCGGCACCGGGATCACGTCGCCGAGGAACTGCAGGTGCGCGTGCGACACGGGCGCCGAGTTGTCAAAGCCCGCCTTCTCGTCGAGGCCGGCAAGCCGGATCGCGGTGCTCCAGGCGGGCATCACGCCGCCGTTCACGGTGATCGCGAGCACGTTCAAGGCGGCGCCGAGCGTGAGCATCGGCATTCCCACGAAGCGGCGGTTGGCGAGCAGGAACCACACCACGAGCCCGTAGGACACGAAGTGGAGCACCACGTGGAACGTGTGGCTCCCGCCGCGGTGCGCGCTCGTGATCCCCACCTGAATCGCGGCGGACAGGAGCACCGTCCACGCCGCGCGGATGTCGAGCTGGGCGAGCCGCCGCACGCTGCCGCCGGCGAGCGGCACGCTCACCACCAGCAGCACGGCTGCGATCACGAGCAACATCAGGCGATCGCCGTCCTCGGCACCGGCGCGACAGTCGCCGCGCGCCGCTCCGCAGCGACCTTGGCATCCACCGGGGCGGTGTTGGCAACCCACCAGCGCTCGAGCTCGTTGAACGGCACCGGCCTGCTCATGTAGTAGCCCTGCGCGAGCTCGCAACCCAGCTCGCGCACACGCTCGAACGTCTCCAGGTCCTCGATCCCCTCAGCCACGGTGCGCAGTCCGAGGTTGCGCGCCAGCTCGATCGTCGAGCGCACGATGATCCGGTTGCGCGTGTCCGCGTTCATCGCCATCACGAACGAACGGTCGATCTTCAGCTCGCGCACGGGCAGGTCCGCCAGGTAGGCGAGTGACGAGTAGCCGGTGCCGAAGTCGTCGATCGCAAACGACACGCCGAGCTCGCTCAGCTCGCCCATTGTCTTCCTCGCCATCGCAGGGTCGGCCATCAGCGAGCTCTCGGTGAGCTCGAGGGTGAGCGCGCTCCCGCTCACGCCATGCAGCGCAAGCAGCCGCTGCACCTCGCGCGGGAAGTGGCGGTCGAGGAGGCTGCGCACGTTGATGTTGAGCGAGAGCGAGAACTCGCGCCCCGCGTCCTGCCACTCGCGCAGGTCCTTCAACCCGAGCTCGATCACCTTGTACGTGAGGTCCTTGATCAGGCCCGCGTGCTCTGCCACCTCGATGAACTCGAGCGGGCGAACCAGCCCCTTCTGCAGGTGGTTCCAGCGCACGAGCCCCTCGGCCGCCACGGGCACGCCGAGCGCCAGGTCGAGCTGCGGCTGGTAGTGGAGCACGAGCTGGTTCTCCTCGATGCCGCGGCGAAGGTCGGTGGCCATCGCCACGCGCGCGGGGCTGTGGTAGTCGTCCTCGGGCCGGTAGGTGACGAGCTGGCACTGAGTGGCCTTCGCGCGGTACATCGCAACGTCGGCGCGCTCGAGCAGCGTGTCCACGTCGCCGCCGTGGAAGGGGTACCAGGCGAGACCGACGCTGGCGTCCATCTCGATGCTGATGCCGTCGGCGAAGATCGGGGCGGTGACGGCGTCCTGAAGGCGGTCGACCGCGGCTTCCACCGCGGCCGTGTCGGCACCTGGCATGAACACGGCGAACTCGTCGCCGCCGAGGCGCGCGACGAAGTCCTCCTCCCCGAAGGCCGCCTTGATGCGGGGGCCGATCTGTCTCAGCACGTTGTCCCCGTGGTGATGGCCGAGCGTGTCGTTCACCTCCTTGAAACGGTTGAGGTCGATCAGCAGCAGGCCGGCGTTGCGCAGGTTGCGGCCGGTCACCGCGCGGTTCACGGCGTCGCGGAACCAGCGCCGGTTCGGCAGCTCGGTGAGGCTGTCGTGCGTGGCCATGTGCTCGGCCTTTGCGGTGCGCACGCTCTGGCGGCCGCCGGCGTACACACCGAGTAGCGGCACGTACAGGAGCGGGAAGAGAATCGGGCTCGCATCGAGCACCGTGACGAGCACCGGCGCGAGGCACAGCAGCACCGCGCTCACGGACATGCCGAAACCGAGGTCGGTGCGCAGCGCGGCGAGGTACGGCGTGCCGACGTACAGCGTGGTGGCGCGCGCGACGAGAAGTAGGTTGGTGGCGAAGAACGCAGCCGCGGCGGCCATCACCACGAGCAGCTCGATCGCGCCGAGGCTGTGGCCGATGAGCAGCGTGTGGCCGAGCAGCAGCTGAACCACGGCGGCGGCCGCGCCGAGCGACAGCGTGTACTGGCCGATGTTGAAGCCCACCTGCCAGAGCGGCTTGCGGGCGATGATGTCCTGCACGATCGAGGCGGCGAGCTGCGCCGCGAGCGCGGGGAGCAGGCCCACGCCCAGGACGAGTGCGAACGAGAACATCGTGGACACCGTCACCTCGCCATCGCCCGAGCGTCGCGGCAGCTCGAGCGGGAAGAGCTCTCCGAGGATCACGCTCGCCGCAAGCGCCGGGAAGGCGACCCCCGTGAACACATGAACGCTTGGCGGCGCGAGCTCGATGAGCACGCCAAGGAGCGCCGCCCCAATCAAGCCGACGGCGGTGCAGTAGATGTGAACGGGCCGCAGCTTCGAAGGGTTCATGGCACCTGAAAGCCGTGACGGGCGCCCCGGCAAACCACACCGAGGCGCCCGATGGCCGTTCGCTTAGAACTTGAAGCCGGCCCCCGCGTCCACGACGAGCGCGACGAGAGCTGCGATCGAAAGGAGCAGCTTCGGGTTACGGAGCTTGAACTTGTACATCTGTCCTCCTTCTGCTGCCTGCGTTTGGCGCCGAAACGCCGCAGCAGGCAACCGAGCTATCTCGCTTCCTTGCGAGACCTCTGGTTTTGCGTCCCCGCCTCACGACGGGTTTGCCTTTTTGGGTGCAGTGCTGCAACCGCGAGGATCGACCGGGGGCATCCCACCTTTAGGTGACTTCGTCAGGTGTTTGGGGACGGTATTGCCGCCGTTTTGCAGGCCCCACTTATGCTCTTCACCAGGCGGATGGCTGATACCTATGGACAGGTATCCGAGGCAATTTCGGCCGCACGGGCCGCGGTTGGCACGGATGAACTACAGGCGGCTGGCGCGCGGGTGCAGTCGGCGCTGGGGGTTGTGGCGGAGGAATTGGACGCTCGGGCGGGTTCCCAGGGGTCGTTGTGGCGACTCCTCGTGGAGCTCCACCAGCTCGAGCGAGAGCTTGTGGAGCGGCAGCTCCTGAGGCGCCTCGACGCCCTGGAGCGTGTGCAGGAAGCCGTGCGCGGGCTGGGTGAGATCGGCTCCGCCACGGGGATCCTCGACCGGGCGGCCGAGGGTCTCGGTGACGCGTCGGAGTTCGATCGCGTGGTGGTGAGCAGCCTTGGCGATGGCGCGTTTGCCGCGATGTCGGCGTGGGTTCGGGAGGGTGACTCGCCGAACCTGCCGCCGGTGCGCCTCGCCTACCCGCTCGTGGAAGAAGAGCTGGCGCGCCGGCAGGGCGTGGAGCTCGTTTCCGTCGGCTCGCGCAGCGACACCCGCTGGGCTGAGTTGCTCGGATGGGAGTCGTACGCGGTGGCGACGGTGGCTCTGGGCGGGTCCACGGTCGGCTTCGTGCACGCGGATGCTCATTTGTCCGGGCGCGCGCTGGACGAGATCGACCGCGAGACGCTTGCCGCCTACGCCGAGGGGCTGGCCGCCGTGTTCGAGCGCGCGGTGCTGCGCGGGCGGCTGCGCGCTCATCGGTCCGAGCTGCGCGGTGCCGTGGACTGGATGAACACGCGACTCAGCCGCCTGTCCGACTCGTCAGTAGTGCCGGTGAACGGCGACGGTCCCGCTGATGACCTCGACGAGGTCTTGACGCCGCGTGAGCTCGAGGTGCTGCGACTGATGGCGCGCGGGAACACGAACGTCGCCATCGCAAAGACCTTGGTCGTGGCCGAGGGCACCGTGAAGTACCACGTGAAGAACGTGCTGCGGAAGCTGCGGGCCGCGAATCGCGCCGACGCTGTCGCTCGCTACGAGCGCATGACCGCGGGGTTGCCGGAATGACCGTCGCGCCGGTGGAGGAGCAGCTGGCCCGGCGGCTGGAGCGAGCGCTGGCCGAAGCTTCGTCTCTACTCGGCACCGAGCTGCCCGAGGTGGAGCAGGCGGTGGACGCGGTCACGAGCGCGCTGCACCTGGCCGACTCGGAGGCGCCATGGGCGCAGGCAACCGAGCTCCACCGCCTGCAGCTCGACCTACTCCGCCGCCGCTTCTCCCGCCGCTTCGACGCGCTCGAGCAAGTGCACGCCGCGCTCGTCCGCCTGCGCGAGATCACATCCCCGAGCGTGATGGTCTCGCGCGCGCCCGAGGAACTGTGCGAGGCGTCCGAGTTCGACCGCGCGCTGCTGAGCCGGATTCGCGACGGGCGGTTGATAGCCGAGTCCGCGTTCTTCGCCGGCGACGCGGAAGGAGCCACGCGAATGCTCGAGGCTCTGCGCGAGCTGGCGCCGCGGCTTCAGCATCCGATGATCGAGACCGAGGTGATGCGCCGCCGCCGCGCGACGATCGTGCTGGAGGCCCGCCTCCACCCCCGCGTGCACCGCGAGATGGCAGATCTGATGGGCTGGGAGTCGTACGCCGCGGCCGCTGTCGTCATTCAGGGCGAGGTTGTGGGCCTGCTGCACGCGGACAAGCTGCCGTCCGGCCGATCGGTGGACGCGCTGGACCGCGACGTCCTGTGGACGTTCGCCCTGGGCTACGCGCAGGTTCTCGAGTCGGCAACGCTGCGCCGCACCTTGCGCCGGGAGCGCGACCAAACCCGCCGCTTCCTCGACTGGCTGAACGCCCGCAGCGGACAGCTGAGCGACGCCGCGCTGGACCTGAACGCAGAAGAGCCGGCCCCGGCCGGCACACCATCCGCCCTGGCCGAACCCCTCCCAAGCGACGCCCGCGACGACCGCGCCATCTTCGACGGCCTGTTGACCCGCCGCGAACTCGACGTGCTGCGCCTGATGGCTCGAGGCAAGACAAACGGCGCGGTGGCGGCCGAGCTGGTGATCTCAGAGGGCACCGTGAAGTTCCACGTGAACAACATCCTCCGGAAGCTGCACGCGGGGAACCGAGCCGAGGCAGCCTCCCGCTACCTGCGGCTCACAGGCGGCCGGATGCCGGAGGTCTGAGAAGCCTCGGGTCCGGGCCTCCCGCCGGCTCGGCTAGTCACCGTCGACCCCCTTGCCGGCAGGGGAGAGCACGTCCCAGGGCGCGCCGAACTGGTTGAGGCCCTCACCGGCGGTATCGCCGGGCTTCTGGTCGCCGGCGTAGTAGTAGAGCGGGTGGCCGTTGTAGGTCACCTCGACTTGGCCGTCCTTGCGCTTGGTGGTGCCGAGCTTCGCAGTCGCGATGCCGGCGCCGGCCTTGGGGCTACCCGAGACGGTCAGTGGCGGCCAGAGGCTGGCGCAGGCGCCGTAGCAGGTGCTGGCGGCGCCCTTGTCCTGCTCGAACAGGTAGAGCGAGCGGCCCTTGCCGTCCACCAGGATCCGCCCCAGCTTCGTGCTTCCGGCATCGACAGTGGCGGATGCCGACTTGGCCGCCTGCGGGCTTGCGCCCATCTGCGCGGACGCGCCGTTGCCGTTGTGATTGCTGCCGCCGCCACAGCCCGCGATTGCGATCGCGACCACGGCAGGGGCCAGCGCAACTAGTGAACGTCTCATAGGAATTCCATTTCCTTGTCGAAGGGTGCAGGCGCGGCGGTTGAGCTGTCGCTCGGGGGGTCAAGGCCGCGCTGTTGCTAAGTCACACCCACAAGACGCTGCCCCACGGCGTTTCCTTCCCCCCGTCCACATCAACGCTCGTAACGGGGACCCTCAGGCGGTGCCTCGGCCGTCGGCATGGTGAGCGTGTAGAGCTCGGTGAGTAGGCGGCGCAGCTGGCCGAACTTCCGGGGTCCCAGCTTTCGTTCCCATTCGGTCTCGACCTCTTGGACGATTTCGTAGATGGCTTTGGTTGCAGCATGGCCTCTGGGCGTGAGGCGAATGCGCTTGGAGCGTTGGTCGTTGCTGTCGGTCTCGCGGGTGAGGTATCCGAGCTGCTCGAGCTGGCCGAGCAGGTAGTTGAGCGCCTGTTTGGTCATGCGCGTCTGGGTCGCGAGCTCGGAGGGCCGCTGGTTCTCCGGGCCGGGGTAGCGCCACACGTCCACGTGCGCCGCCACGAGGTCGGTGTAGCCGCGGTCGTGCAGGCCGGCGAGCATTCGCTCGCGCACCGTCTCCCATGGGACTCGCAACAGCGCCCCGATCAGCGGCGGCGGCGGTTCAGCCACGGATCTCGAGGTGAGTAAAGTCACTTGACAGACTCATGCAACGATTATACGCTGGTCAAGTCACTTGACTCAATGGCCCAATGGCCGAGAGCGACACCACGCACAGGACCACCGAAAGGGGCCAGGATGTACAAGACGATGGACAGCGACACGATCACCGTCGGTAAGCTCAGCGTGCGCTTTCTGGTGGAGTCCACAGACTCGAACGGAAGCGCGTCCGTGTTTGAGTGCCACGCGCCGGCCAGCTCGCGGATGCCGGCGCCTCATAGCCATGACGGCTTCGAGGAGACGATCTACGGGGTGGAGGGCACCACGACCTGGACGATCGACGGCGAGACGGTCGAGGTCGGGCCCGGCGAGGCGGTGTGCGTGCGGCGCGGCCAGGTCCACAGATTTGAGAACCGTGGCGACATCGACGCGACGTTCCTGGCGATCGCGACCCCGGGCTTGTTCGGATCCGCTTATTTTCGCGAGATCGCCGAGGTTCTTGCGGCCAGCGCCGGCGGCCCCCCGAATCTCGCCGCGGTCGGTGAGGTGATGCGCCGCCACGGCCTCACCCCCGCCCCGCCCAGGTAGCCCGACGGGGCCTACGCCAAAGCCGGCCTGGACCGCCGCTGCACGAGCTGCCGCTCGATCATCGCGAACCGATCCGCGGCCTCAGCACCCACACAGCTCAAGCCAAAGCGCTGCCCCACCCGCTCGAGCAGGTCCCACAGCCGCTCGGCGTGCTCGCGATCCACGAGCAGCAGGGACCGCGCAGCGGATTCCTCAAGCAGGAACACCGGCAGGCCCTCCACCGAAATCCCGCAGAACGAAGGTCGCGGCAAAGCGATCGTCTCCAGGTTCCACGCACCCAGCGCGGCGATGACCGAGGGAGCCGCCGGGCCGAGCAAGGCAAGCGCGGCGAGCTCCTCGGTCTCGTCCGTCAACAACACCCCAGGAGCACGGTGTACGGCGTCGTGCAGCTTTTCGCTCAGCTCGAAGAAGACCGAGGGCGCGGCCAGGGCGAACAGCCGGTCGGGCGAGGCCAGGCACCACGCGACCCCGTTCGCGTGGAACACCTCGCCCGGCTCCAGCTGACGGTCAGCGACCTGGCACAGCACCTGGTCGATGGCCTCGGGGTAGCCGCGGAGCTCCAGCTTGCCCAGTTCGGAGCGGTCCGCCAGTCCTACACCGCGCGCGCATACCGCAAGCTCACCCGCCGGCGAACCGAAGTGCGCTGCCACACGCCAGCCGTCCCGGCGGGTCATCACCGCACCGGCGCGGCGCAGCACGTCCTCCAGCGGGCTGCGGTAGAGCGACATCGCCCGGGACCGTACGGAACCGACGACGAAAGCGCCCCTCCCGACGGTTAGGTCTTGCCCTATCGAATGGGAGGTTCGTGGCCAAAAGCACGTCAAACTAGCGGCATGAGGCTTGTATACAAGCCCCAACCTGCCCAAAAGGTAGGGAAAGTCAGGCGTGATGGGGGTCGCAGCCAAGCGACCCGTGGAGCACCATCCACGCCAGGCTCGGGCCATCAGCCCGACCGGGGACCTGAGAGAGGCGAGGAGAAGTGGCAAACGTGAGTACCGCTCTGCCGGCCGACGGAGCCCCTGGCGCCGGCGAGCCCCGGAGCGCCATGGAGCGCATCCAGAGACTGATCGTCACCGACCGCTGCGTGATGCTCGACGGCGGCACCGCCACCGAGCTCGAGGAGGTGGCCGAGGACAGACCCGAGCTCGAGGAGCGCCTCTGGGGCACGAGTGCGCTCGTGAACCAGCCCGACGCGGTGGAACGCGTGCACCGCAGCTACGTGAACGTCGGCTGCGACGTCATCTCCACAGACACCTGGGGCCTCCCCAGCGCCCTCAGAAGCGACCGCCCGGCCCTCTGGGACAGCACGCGCCCCATCCACTGGATGGACATCGCGCGCAAGGGAGTGAAGATCGCCCGCCACGCGGTGGAGGAAGCCGGCCACACCGGCGAGACGGCCGTTGCCTTCTCCATCAACGGCGACGTGGACACGCCCGAGGGCCACGAGACCGTTCGCCTCCTCGCGCGCGCGTTCGAGGAAGAGCCGCCCGATCTGATCCTGCTCGAAACACTCTCCCTCGTACGCAGCTCGACCTACTCCACGGTGGAGAGCCTGCTCGCCACCGGCATACCGGTGTGGCTGAGCTTCCGCCGCTGTAGGCATGGCGTGTGCGGCGTGTACGGAGAACACTGGGGCGGCCCGGAGGGCGACGCCTTCGGCCGCGCGGCCCGCCGCTTCGAGGAGATGGGCGTGGGCGCGCTGCTCCTCAACTGCATCCCACCCGACCACGTGGCGGGAATGATCTCCTGGCTGCGCGACTTCACGGACATGCCGCTCGGCGTGTATCCCAACCTCGGCTACTTCACGAGCGCCGGCTGGCGCTTCGAGTCCGACATCACCGGCGAGAAGTACGCCGAGATGGCGATGCAGTGGCGCGAGGAGGGCGCGCAGATCATCGGCGGCTGCTGCGGGGTGGGACCCGAGCACATCGCCGCGGCGAAGAAGGCGCTCGCCGACACGAAGCCGGGTCACGAACGCCCGGAACTGCAAGACGACGAGCTGAACGGCAACGGCCACGGTCACGCGCCCAGCTGGACCGACCGCCGCGGCCGCTCGCTGTTCCCGCTCGACTTCCCGGACATCCTGGTGGAGGACGGCGTGTTCGTCCCCACCCAGGGCAGCTTTCTCGTGTGGAAGTACCTGTTCGAGGAGGGGATCGGAAGCCACGGCCGCTGTCTCGACATCGGCTCGGGCACGGGCCTTCTCGCCGTGCAGCTGGCCCTGAACGGCGCGGCGCACGTGCACGCGATCGACATCGACAAGAAGGCCGTGAACAACACGCTCACGAACGCCTTCCGCAACGGCGTGGCGGACCGCGTGAGCGCCGCCGCCGTGGACCTCTACCCCTGGCTGCCCGAGGAGCGCTACGACGTGATCGTGGCGAGCCTCTACCAGATGCCGGTGGACCCCTTCGAGCAGGTGGTGACCCACCGCCCGCTCGACTACTGGGGCCGCAACCTGATCGACCACCTGATCGAGATGCTCCCCAAGGCGCTCGCCGACGACGGCGTTGCATACATCATGCAGCTCTCGATCATCGGCCAGGAGCGCACCTCCGAGCTGATCGAGAAGGTGGGGTTCCAGGCGCGCGTGGTGGACTACACCTTCTTCCCGTTCCACGAGCTGTTCAATGAGAAGAAGGACCAGATCGAGCGCGTCGAACAGCTGTCTGACGCATACCACCTGAGCCTCGGCGGCGAGGAGATCATGGTGGCCTACCTGATCGAAGTGACCCGCAAGGGGTCGGAAAGCGAGGGCTTGCCCGGATGAGCGACGCCGAGTTTCTGTTCACGTCCGAGTCGGTTACCGAGGGCCACCCGGACAAGATCGCCGACCAGATCTCGGACGGCGTTCTCGATGCCGTGATGCGCGACGACCCGCAGGGTCGCGTGGCGTGCGAGACGCTCGTGAACACGGGCCTCGTGGTGGTGTCCGGAGAGATCTCCACGAAGGTGTACGTGGACGTGCCGAAGATCGCGCGCGAGACGATCCGGCGGATCGGCTACGACAACGCGCACTACGGCTTCGACTGCAACACGTGCGCGGTGATCACCGCGATCGACGAGCAGTCGCCCGACATCGCGCAGGGCGTGAACGAGGCGTACGAGCGGCGCACGAGCGCGAATGACGATGACGCGCACGACGTGGCCGGCGCGGGCGATCAGGGCATGATGTTCGGCTACGCCACCCGCGAGACGCCCGAGCTGATGCCGATGCCGATCTCGCTCGCGCACAAGCTCGCGCACCGGCTGTCCGAGGTGCGCAAGGGCGATGTGCTGCCGTATCTGCGGCCGGACGGCAAGACCCAGGTGACGGTTCGGTACGAGGACGGCCGGCCGGTGGAGATCGAGAAGGTGCTGATCTCCACACAGCACGAGCCCGGCGTGGACTCCGAGACGCTGATCAAGCCGGATCTGTGGGAGCACGTGCTGCATCCCATCCTGCCGCCCGAGATGTACGAGGAGGGCAAGCTCCGGGCCAACCTGCTCGTGAACCCCACCGGCAAGTTCGAGATCGGCGGCCCGATGGGCGACTGCGGGCTGACGGGGCGCAAGATCATCGTGGACACCTACGGCGGCGCCGCGCGCCATGGCGGCGGCGCGTTCAGCGGCAAGGATCCGTCGAAGGTGGACCGCTCCGCCGCGTACGCCGCCCGATATGTGGCGAAGAACGTGGTGGCGGCGGGCCTGGCCGACCGCTGCGAGGTGCAGGTGGCCTACGCGATCGGCGTGGCTCGCCCGGTGTCGGTGATGGTGGATACCTTCGGCACCGAGAAGATCGGGCGCGCGCAGATCGTCTCGCTCATCAACGAGCACTTCGACCTGCGGCCGGGAGCGTTCCGGGAGTACCTGAACCTGCACCGGCCGATCTACCAGAGGACCGCCGCCTACGGCCACTTCGGCCGCGAGGACCACGACTTCACGTGGGAGAAGACGGACCGCGCCGAGGCGCTCCGTGAGGCCGCCGGCCTGTCGGAGCCCGAGGCTGAGCCGGTGGGCGCGTGAGCATCACCGTCGTCGGGTCGATCGCGTACGACCGCGTGAAGACGCCGTTCGGCGAGCGTGAGCGCATGCTTGGCGGCGCCGCCACGCACTTCGCGCTGGCGGCGTCGTTCTTCGACGAGGTGAACGTGGTGGGCCCGGTGGGCGACGACTTCGGCGACGCCGAGCTCGAGGTGCTCGCCACCCGCGGCACGCGGATCGACGACGTGGAGCGCGTGGCGGGCGGACGGACGTTCTTCTGGCACGGCGAGTACGGATGGGACCTCAACTCGCGCGAGACGCTCGCCACCGAGCTGGGCGTGTTCGCCGAGTTCGAGCCGAAGCTGTCCGACCGCTCGCGCGAGGCCGACGTGCTCTTCCTGGCGAACATCCAGCCGGACCTCCAGCGCGCGGTGCGCGAGCAGTGCGAGGCGGCGCGCTTCAGCGCACTCGACTCGATGAACCTGTGGATCGACACGGCGCGCGGCTCGCTCACGGGCGTGATCGAGCTGGTGGACTGCGTGATCCTCAACGACGCGGAGCTGCGCCAGCTCACGAACAAGCCCAACCTCTTGTCTGCAGCGCGCGAGGTGCTCTCGTGGGGCCCCCGCGTGGTGGTGGCGAAGCAGGGCGAGTATGGCGCTGCGCTCGTGACGGCGGACTCGTTCTTCGCGCTGCCGGCCTACCCGCTCGAGACGGTGATCGACCCCACCGGCGCGGGCGACACGTTTGCCGGAGGTTTCCTTGGCTATGTGGCCCGGCGGCTGGACGCCATGGACGACCAGACGCTGCGGCAGGCGATGGCGTATGGAACCGCGCTCGCCTCGTTCAACGTGGAGGACTTCGGCACCGAGCGGGTGGTCGGTCTCAGTGCCGAAGAGGTGGAGACGCGCGTGGCCGAGCTGCGGCGCTTCACCCACTTCGAGGAAGCCTCGCTGGCAATCGAGTAGGGCGCGATGTCGTTCGTTCTCACCTGCCCGAACTGCGGTGTTCGTGAGGTCACCGACTTCGCGTTCGGCGGCGAGGTGACCGAGCGGCCGAAGTCGCGCCCCACCGTCCGCGAGCTCAACACCTACAACTACTTCCGCCGCAACGTGGCCGGCGTACAGCGCGAGTGGTGGTACCACCGCTCCGGCTGCCGGGAGTGGTTCCTCGCCGAGCGCGACACGCGCACCAACGAGGTGCTGTGGACGGCCGCGCCATGAGCCGCCTTGCGCCTCAGCCGGGCGAGCGCGTGAACCGCGCGCGCGTGATCTCGTTCGAGTTCGACGGCAAGCCGGTGCAGGGCTTCGAGGGCGACACGATCGGGTCGGCGCTCTATGCGTCCGGCCAGCGCGTGTTCTCGCGGTCGTTCAAGTACCACCGCCGGCGCGGCCTGTTGTGCTGCGCCGGGCAGTGCCCCAACTGCCTCGTGGCGGTGGACGGCGCTCCCGGTGTGCGCGCCTGCACCGAGCCGCTGCGCGAGGGGATGCGCGTGGAGCACATGAACGCGTCGCCCTCGCTCGACTTCGACCTGATGGCGGTGACCGACCGCGTGGGCTCGCGCTTCACGCCGCCCGGCTTCTACTACAAGACGTTCATGTGGCCGCGCAGGTTGTGGCCGCTGTACGAGAGGGTGCTGCGGAACGCCGCGGGTCTCGGGCGGCTGGGCCGCGCGTCACGCGAGGAGCGTGAATGGCGAACCGAGTACCGGCGCCGTCACTGCGACGTGCTGGTGGTGGGCGCCGGCGAGGCGGGGCTCACCGCGGCCATAGAGGCGGCGGAGAGTGGTGCGGACGTGGTGCTCGTGGACGAGGGTCCCGAGCCGGGCGGCTGGCTGCTCGTTTGCGGCGAGGTGGAGCGCGCGCGGCAGCTTGCCGAGCGTGCGCGGGCGGCCGGCGTCGAGATCCTGTCGAACGCGCCGGCGCTCGGCTACTTCGACGGCCTCGTGCCCGTCTGGCAGGACTCCACGCTCCACCAGATCCGCGCGCAGCGCCACATCTTCGCCACCGGCTCGATCGAGCAGCCGCTCGTGTTCGAGAACAACGACCTGCCGGGCGTGATGCTCTCCACCGCGGTGCGCCGCCTCATCTCGCTCTACGGCGTGCGCCCCGGAACCAAGGCGGTGGTGGCGAACGACACCGGGATCGCGGACGTGCTTCGCGCCGCCGGCGTGGATGTGCACGTGGCGGAAGCGACGGTGGTGAAGGCGAAGGGGAGGCGAGCCGTCACCGCCGCGGTGCTGAGCAACGGCGACACGATCCCGTGCGACCTGCTCGTGGTGTCAGGCGGCTTCGCGCCGGCGAACTCGCTCGTCAGACAGGCGGGCGCGAACGCCGAGGCAGTGGGCGAGCTGGCGGAGTGCACCCCTGCGACCTGCGACGTGCGACCTGCGGCCGGAAAAGCCTTCGTCTGCCTCTGCGAGGACGTCACAGCAAAGGACTTCAAGCTCAGCGTTGCCGAGGGCTACGACACCGCAGAGCTTTCAAAGCGCTACACCACAACCACGATGGGCCCCTGCCAGGGGCGGATGTGCCAGTGCGCCGCTGAGCGGCTCATCGCGGAGGAGACCGGGCAGAGCCCCGAGGCGGTGGGCACCACCACGGCGCGCCCACCCTGGTCCACAGTTCCGCTGGGCGCGTTGGCCGGGAGGCCCTTCGAGCCCGCCAAGCGCACTCCCATTCACGCGCGCCAGCGTGAGCAGGGCGCGAGCATGCTGTGGGCGGGCGACTGGCGCCGCGCGTACGACTACGGCGATCCGCAGGGCGAGGCGCTGGCCGTGCACGAGTCCGCCGGGCTGATCGACGTGTCCACGCTCGGCAAGCTGATTGTGCGCGGCCCGGACGCCGGCGAGTTCCTCGACCGCCTCTACCCCAACCGCTTCTCCAACCTGCGGCCGGGACGCGTGCGCTACGGCGTGCTCACGAGCGACGCCGGCCGCATCACCGACGACGGCACCGTGTGCCGCCTGGACGACGAGACGTTCTACGTCACCACCACGTCGAGCGGCGCGGGCGCGGTGGAGCAGTGGTTCGCGTGGTGGCTCGCCGATTGGCGCATGGACGTGACGCTCACGGACGTGACGCAGGGGCTGGCCGCAGTGAACCTGGCGGGCCCTCGCGCGCGCGAGATCATGAGCCGTCTCACCGACCTCGACGTGTCGGGCGAGGCGTTCCCCTACCTCGACGGTCAGCGTGGCCGTGTGGCCGGCGCGCCGAGCCTGATCCTGCGGATCGGCTTCGTGGGCGAGCTGGGCTACGAGATCCACTTCCCCTCCGCGTATGGCGAGGACGTGTGGAACAAGATCCTGGAAGCCGGCGCCGATTACGGCATCCGGCCGTTCGGCCTCGAGCCGCAGCGCATTCTGCGCCTGCAGAAGATGCACATCCTCGTGGGCCAGGACACCGACTCCGAGTCGAACCCGTACGGCGCGGCAATGCCGTGGATCGTGAAGCTCGACAAGGAGGAGGACTTCATCGGCAAGTGGGCGCTCGAGCGCGCCGTGCAGAGCCCGCAGGAGACGGCGCTCGTGGGGTTCACGCTGCCGAACGGCCACGTCCCCACCGAGGGCGCTGTGGTGCTCAACCAGGACGGCGGACCGATGGGTCAGGTGACGAGCGCACGGCATTCGCGCCAGCTCGGCCGGACGATCGGCATGGCGTGGGTGCCGGCGCACCTCGCCGAGGACGGCGCCGGAATCGTCATCTCGGACGAGGGGCGGACGCTCGACGCCGAGGTGGTCACGCGCCCGTTCTTCGACCCGGACGGCGAGGTGCTGCGCTCATGAGCCTCGACTTCCTGGTGCCGGACGGGGATGCAATCGCCCGCAGCCCGATGGAGCGCGAGGCACTCGCCGCCGGCGCGCGCTTCCAGCTCCGTGACGGCTGGAACGTGGCGGTGAGCTACCCCAGCGAGAGCTTCGCTCAGGTGGGCTTCGCTGACAGCTCGCATCTGCGCAAGGTCGAGGTGCGCGGCGCGCACGGCCTCGAGCTTGGCATGACGGAACGCCGCGACGGTGCCTGGTGGTGCCCCGTCACGCGCGACCGCACGCTCGTGATCGGCGCCACTCCGCCGGGCATCGACGTGACCACCACCTACGCCGCGCTCACAATCGCCGGACCGAAGGCCCGCGAGCTCTTCGCCCGCTTCTGCGCGCTCGACCTCCGCCACCAGTCCGCGCCGCCGGGCGCGTTCCGGCCCGGCTCGGTGGCCCGCACCCCCGGCTACGTGCTGCGCGAGAACGGCGATCGCTTCCTCATGCTCTTCGGCTGGGCGCTCGGCCGCTACATGTGGGAGACGGTGGCGGACGCCGCGCGGCATCTCGGCGGTGGGCCCGTGGGAGCGGACGCGCTGGCACCGATCGGCGAGGAGCTCGCCCATGCGTGACCTCTTCCGCCCCGGGCGCATGTGGCGAAAGCGCGGCGAGCTGAAGGACTCCTACGACGTGGTGATCATCGGCGGCGGCTCGCACGGCCTCGCCACCGCGTACTACCTCGCGCAGCGAGGGATCACGAACGTGGCGGTGCTCGAGAAGGGCTACATCGGATCCGGCGCCGCCGGGCGCAACACCACCATCCTGCGCTCGAACTACAAGACGCCCGAGGGCGCGCGCTTCTACGACGCCAGCGTGAAGCTCTACGAGGGCCTCTCGCGCGAGCTCGGCTTCAACCTCCTCTTCTCCCAGTGCGGGCACCTCACGCTCGCGCACTCGGACCGCGCGATGTTCGTGATGGCCAACCGCGCGGAGGTGAACCGCCTGAACGGGATCGACTCACGGCTCATCTATCCGGACGAGATCAAGAAGCTCGCCCCGACGATGAACGTGAGCGAGCACGCCACGTTCCCGATCATGGGGGCCCTGTACCACCCGCCGGGCGGCATCATCCGCCACGACGCCGTGGTGTGGGGCCTGGCACGCGGCGCCGACCGCGGCGGCGTGGAGATCCACCCCTACACGGAGGTGCTCGGCCTCGAGCGCACGAACGGCCGCATCGACGCCGTGAGGACGAATCGGGGCACGGTGAAGGCGGGGCAGGTGCTGAGCTGCACCGCGGGCTGGAGCACGCTGATCGGCGAAATGGCCGGAGTGCAGCTCCCGATCACCACCCACATCCTCCAGGCCTGCGTGACCGAGCCGGTGAAGCCGCTGCTCGACGTGGTGATCGTCTCGTCGCAGATGCACGTGTACATCTCGCAGTCGGACCGCGGCGAGTTCGTCATGGGGTCCGAGATCGAGCCGTGGACCACGTACCGCATGCAGGGCACGCTCAACTTCCTGCAGGACCTCACCCGGCACACGCTCGAGCTCTTCCCGCAGCTCGAGCACGCTCGGCTGCTGCGCGCGTGGGCGGGGTTGTGCGACCTGAGTCCGGACTACAGCCCGATCCTCGGCCGCACCGAGGTGGAGAACTTCCACGTGAGCGCCGGGTGGGGCACGTACGGCTTCAAGGCGGCGCCGATCGTCGGCAAGACGCTCGCCGAGCTCGTGGCCACCGACCGCACGCCCGATCTGATCGAGCCGTTCGCGCTCGAGCGCTTCTACGAGGACCGGCTCGTCTCCGAACTGGCCGCCGCAGCCGTCAGCCACTGATGGACGCCCCACTCATGCGTCTGCTCGTCTGGTGCGAGGACGATCAGCCCGGCATCGTCAGCGCCGTGTCGACCTTCCTCTTCGATGCGGGCGCGAACATCGTGCAGTCCGATCAGTACAGCTCGGACCCCGAGGGAGGCGACTTCTTCCTGCGTATGGAGTTCACCCTTCCCGGCGGCCCCGAGGGACTAGCGGAGAAGTTCGCTCGTGTTGTCGCCGGCCGCTTCCACATGGGTTTCCGCTTCTGGGACACGCGTGAGCGCAAGCGGATCGCCGTACTCGTGTCGCGCTACGACCACTGCCTTCAGGATCTCCTCTGGCGGGCGAAGAGCGGCCAGCTCGAGGGAGACATCGTGCTCGTCGCGTCCAACCATCCCGACCTGCGGGACGACGTGGAGTTCTTCGGCGTCCCGTACCACCATGTGCCTGTGGACAAGGACAACAAGTCGCAGGCGGAGGAGAAGCTGCTCGACCTGCTGGTTGGCAACTGCGACGTCGTCGTGCTCGCCCGCTACATGCAGATCCTGTCCGGCGAGTTCCTCGAGCGCGTGGGCGTGCCGGTGATCAACATCCACCACTCGTTCCTGCCCGCGTTCGCCGGCGCCGGCCCGTACGCGCGGGCGAAGGAGCGCGGCGTGAAGCTGATCGGCGCCACAGCCCACTACGTGACGGAGGAGCTCGACGCCGGGCCGATCATCGAACAGGACGTGATCCGCGTGTCACACCGCGACGACGTTGCGCGACTCGAGCGCCGGGGCTCCGACATCGAGCGCGTGGTGCTCGCCCGGGCGGTTCAGTGGCACCTACAGGACCGCGTGATCAGGCACGGCAACACCACCGTGGTGTTCGGTCCGTAGAGGATCGGGGGTTGGGTCGACCAGCTCGACCCGCAGCTCCGGATACGCGCGCCGCAGCTTCGTGAGGCAGCGCTCGCCCAGGAGGTGGCGGCTCACCACCAGTTCGTCGTAGTGGCCGTTGCGTAGCTCGGTGGCGATTTCGCGCTTGGCCATGCCCCGCCGGCAGGCGAACTTCACGCTCACGTCCGGCGGCAATCCGGCCACCACGCCGCGGATCCACTGTGAGGACTGCTCGCCGTGCTCGCGCACGAGCTCGGCGGGGTCGACTCCGGCGAGCCGCGCCCAGTGGATCAGCCGCGCCGGCGACCACACGCACATGAGCGTGAGCGCCGCATGCTCCTCCGCCGCCCGGGCGGCGGCGCGCTCGACCGTCGACTCCTCGCCCATGCCGGAGCGTCCGACTGCCAGGATGTTGAAGCTCATCCCCCGATTCCCTCCCCGCAAACGGTATCCCGGGTTCTGGCGCCAGTCCAGCCCCAACCGACGATGGTGAGCCATTGGCGTGGCCGGGTAGTCAGACAGGGTGACGGCGGAGAGAACGGAGAGAGCGGTGGCCGGCCGCACCAGCCGGCGGAGCCTCGAGCACTCCCGCGGGAGGACGGCGGCGAGCCGCAAGACGGTCCTGGTCGCGCTCGCCTCGAACGCGATCGTGGCCGTGGTCAAGCTGTTCGGCGGGCTCGTGAGCGGTTCCACGGCGATGCTCGCCGAGGCGGCGCATTCCGTGGCGGACACCACGAACCAGGCCTTCCTGCTCGCTTCGATCAGGCTCAGCGCGCGCGAGCCCAACCCGGATCAACCCTTCGGCTACGGGCAGGAACGCTTCCTGTGGACCTTCCTCGCCGCCGTGGGCATGTTCCTCGCGGGCGCGGTGTTCGCCATCGGTTATGGCACGTACGAGCTGCTCTCAGGTGGGGAGCCGGGCGGCTACATCGCCGCCTACATCACGCTTGCCATCTCGCTCGCCGCGGAGGGGGCATCCTGGCTGCGAGCCGTCAAGCAGGTACGCGGCGAGGCGGGCGACGCCGGCCTGCCGCTCCTCGAATACGTGCGCGGCAGCCGCGATCCGAACGTGAAGATGGTGCTGTTCGAGGACTCCGCCGCACTGATCGGAATCTTGATCGCCCTCGTCGGAATCGTGGCCGACCAGGTGACGGGGTCGACCGTTTTCGATCCCGCAGCCTCGATCGCGATCGGCCTTCTGCTGGTGCTCGTGGCGATAACGATGGGACGCGACGTGTCGCATCTCCTCATCGGCGGCGCGGCCCGGCCGGACGAGCGCGAGAAGCTCGAGGGCGCGCTGCGCGAGTTCCGCGAGGTGGACGACGTGGTCGAGCTCCTCACCATGGTGCTCGGCCCCAGCTCCCTGCTCGTGGCGGCGCGGATCGACCTGGCGGACGACCTCCGGCCGGGCAGCGTGGAGGAACTCTCCGACCGCATCGACGACCGGTTGCGGGAGGTCGTGCCAGACGTCACAGAAGTGTTCCTTGACGCAACTCGCTCGCGTTCAGGCATGACCGCCGAGGCCTAAGAGGATCTTCACCGCACGTATACACGCGGTCCAGATTCAAGGCGCAATCTTTAGCTCCCGGTCGGTGTTCGGTCCGGGATGTCACGGGAACACTGCGACTCATGGACTCAGGCGCAATCTTTCTCACTGGCTCGTCCGGATTCGTCGGGATGGAGCTGCTCGCCCGCTATCTGGAGCGAACCGACCGCACTATCTACGCGCTCATCCGCGCCTCCGACGACGAAGAGGCTGAACGGCGCGTCAGCCGGGCGGCGCAGACCGTGGTGGCCGCCGCAGACCGGTACGCCGGCCGGCTCGTGCCGGTGCGCGGTGACGTGACGCAGCCAAACCTCGGCCTCGACCCCGACACTCGCGAGCGCCTCGCCGAGGAGGTGACCGACGTTGTGCATTCCGCCGCGTCGGTGTCCTTCAACCTCCCTATCGACCAGGCACGCGAGATCAACCTCCACGGCACTCGCCGGGTGCTCGACCTGGCGGAGCAGTGTGCGGCGCGCGGGCGCGGCCTCCGCCGCCTCGCGCACGTATCCACGGCGTACGTGGCGGGCACTCACCGCGGTCCGTTCTACGAGGACGACCACGACCGCGGCCAGGAGTTCAACAACAGCTACGAGCTGTCGAAGTGGGAGGCGGAGAAGCTTGTGCGATCGCGGGCGGAGCGGGTGCCGACCACCGTCTTCAGGCCGAGCATCGTGGTGGGCGAGCACGACAGTGGCTGGACGCCCGCCTTCAACGTGGTGTACGGGCCGCTGCGAGCGTACTCCCGTGGGTCGCTCACGCTCGTGCCGGGGCGTCGCTCGGCGCCGGCCGACGTGGTGCCGGTGGACTACGTGGCGGATGCGATCTTCGAGCTCTCGTCGCGGCCGGAGGCGGCGGGCGAGACATACGCGCTGGCGGCAGGCCCCGAGGCCGCCGAGGTGGGCGAGCTGATCGAGATGTCAGCCGCCGCCTTCGGCCGCAGGCGTGCGCTCGCGCTGCACCCGCGCGTGTACTCCCGGGCCGTCCACCCGTGGCTCCTACGCCGCGGGTCGAAGTCGCGGCGCAAGGCGCTGAAGCGGGCCGAGGTGTACTTCCCGTACTTCGACGTCGGCGCCCGCTTCGACACCACCGCGGCCACCAGGGCGCTCGCACCGGCCGGGATCCGCGTGCCCCCACTCCAGAGCTACTTCCACTCCCTGGTGCTCTTCGCCCAGGCGGCCGATTGGGGCCGGCGCCCGATCACGCGCGTGGAGGCGCGCACGGGGCTCGACATGCCGGCGCGCGAAACCGCGGTCGTCTAGGGCGTGAGCGTACGGGCCGTGCGCGAGCGCGGAACCTCGCGCTGGTCCTTCAGCGTGCCCAGGGCGCTGTCCGCCAGCGTGTTCGTGATCCCGTGCCAGTAGTGCTCGTTCTTGAAGTGGTGCAGCCGGTGGTTGCGCCAGATCGAGCGGTAGTAACGGGAGCGCGGCCGGTAGGCGGTGTGGATCAGGAAGTGGGTCCACTCGTAGATGGCGACGAGCACCTGCCCGGTCAGGACGCCCGTGAGGAGGGCGCCGTATGGCACCTCGCCGCCGGCCAGCGCGATCACCACGCCGGCCAGCGCCGGCACCAGCGGCACCGCGAGGAACATGAGCGCCACCGCCTCCGACGGCGCGAGCAGGATCATGAAGAGGTCGTTCGGCTGCTCGTGGTGCTCACGATGCGCGCGTGCGGTGGCCAGCTCCACCCGCTCCCCGCGGAAGGCGAACGGCTTGAGGTGGAGCAGGTACACGTGGATCGCCCATTCGCCGAAGGGATAGACCACGAGCATCGCGGCCGCCGCAACCGCGTCGCGCCACGCGAGCGGCCCGCCCACCGCCACCCGAACCGCGAGCGTGGCCACGATCCCGAGCACGATCAGCTTGGGCGAGCGCTTGGCGATGAACTCCGCTCGCGCCTGCCGAAGCGTCTTCACGTCGCGCCCGTAACGCGCACCCCGCATGTGTCAAAGGGTAGAGCGCCCTAGCGGTCGGGCGGCTGATAGCGCGCCACGCCGTACGACAGCAGCAGCGGGACGTTCACGGCGTACGCGAGAAGCATCAGCGTGACGAGCACGAGTTGGGTGCCCCGCGTGCCGTCCTCCAGGAACACGTAGAGCAGCATCCCGGCGATCACCGCGTACGCGAGCAGCGCCCAGCGGCCCACGAGCCAGAACGACGTCCACGAGAACTCGCGCACCCGCGAGAGAGCGAATGCGTTCCAGCCGATGAGGGCGGCCGAGCCCACCAGCACGATGATCGGCAGCGTGACCGGTGCGCGGTGCGGCAGGTGCGACGCCATGTAGATGCCGCCGATCACGATCAGGATCATCGAGGCCACGGCCACCTCGTTCACAGGTGGGAGCGAGTCCTGGTCCGGCATCGCGGGCCGCTCGGCCTCGAGTGCGGACAGGTCGGTCATAGCGACGCGATCCTGGTCATGATGATCAGCGTGGCCACCTGCATCGCGCCGGTGATTCCGGCCGTGTAGATGAAGCGCTTCATGAGCTTTCCGATCAGCTCGCCGTTCGGACGCGGCTTCTTCAGCTCGAACAGCACCGCGAGGTTGGCCGGCTCGAGAATCGCCAGCGCGATCACCGACATCACGCCGACCACGATGTAGGAGGCCACGATCCATCCGTGGTGGCTCCAGCCCGAGTCCGTGAAGCCGAGGTGGTGCCCGAGCTGCCAGCCCGCTGCCAGCGTGCAGATCACGAGCGTGGGCATGAGCAGCAGCATCTTCGGCATGAAGCGGGTGGAGAACTCCATGCGGGCGGGGATCGACATGCGGCCCATGATCGGCCCGACCACGAAGCCTACGAACAGGTCGATCGCCGTCCAGAGCCCGCCCGCCACGACGTGGAAGAAGTTGAGCCCCCATCCGGAGTCCGTGGCGATCACCGCCACAAGCGCGGCCAGCACCACGCCCACCGCGGGGAGGGCCTTGACCGGGACGACCTGAAGCTGAGTGCGATCGAACGGAGGCGCGGGCGGCGGTGTGGCGAGCCCGACGGGCGGCTCCTGCGCGATGTCCGTCATGGCCGGAACTCTAAGCCGCGTTCAGGCGGACAGGCAAGCACTTGAGTTGGTTGAGGAACGGCGACTCCACCGCCTCTGGCGCGCCCGCGATCTCCATCCGCGGGTAGCGCGCGAGCGTCTCCTCGAACAGCACCTTCAGCTCGAGGCGCGCCAGCGCCGTGCCGAGGCAGTAGTGGCGGCCGCCGGCGCCGAACGCCTGGTGCTCCGGGTTGCGTAGAACATCGAAGCGGTCGGGATCGTCGTAACGGGTCTCGTCGCGACCGGACGACACGTACCACATCACCACCTTGTCGCCCTCCTTGATCTGCTGGCCGTGCAGCTCGGTGTCGCGCGTGGCGGTGCGGCGGAAGTGGGCGAACGCGGGGAACATCCGCAGCGCCTCCTCCACAGCGCCGGGGATGAGCGATGGATCGTCGAGCAGCAGCTGGCGCTGTTCCGGGTTCTCCATCAGCGCGCGCATTCCGCTCGAGTAGGTGGCCTTGGTGCTGTCGTTGCCGGCCGCGACGAGCAGGAAGAAGCCCATCACGATCTCATGCTCCTCGAGCCTCTCGCCGTCGATCTCGGCGTGCACCAGCACGCTCGTGAGATCGTCCGTGGGGTTCTCGCGCCGCTCGGCGATGAGCTTGCCGCAGCGGTCGAAGATCTCAGGCACTCCGTTCTGAATGGCGTCTTCGATGCCGCCCGGGTTGAGGTCCGGATCCGTGGCTCCGAGGATGGAGTTCATGAGGTACGCCCAGATCGCGTCGTCCTCCTCCGGGATGCCCATGAAGCTGCCGATCACGCGCGACACCACCGGCTGCGCCACCTCGTTCACGAGCTCGCACTCGTCCTGACCCCGCAGCCGGTCGAGCACGCCACGCACGATCTGCCGGATCGCCTCCTCGTGCGCGGCGATGCGCTTGGGCGTGAACCCGGCCTGGAACAGCGCCTTGAGGCGGTCGTGCTTCGGCGGGTCCATGCCGATGAACATGGCCCGCATCAGCTCGATCGGGAAGACCGCGTTCACGGCGGTGATGCCGTCCCGCTCCGACGAGTACGTCTGCCAGTCGCGGCTGACGGTGTGGATGTCGTCCGCGGTGGTGACGGACCAGAAGCCGGCCTCGTTCGGGAATTCGCTGATCGCGGCGCTCCAGTGGACCGGGCACTGCCCCCGCAGCTCACGAAAGAGCTCGTGCGGCGGGCCCTTCTCCCAGTACTCGCGATCGCCGACGAGCACTTCGTTCAGGTTCTTTCCCACGGTGGCCATGTGCGGGTCCTCCGGATCGGACTTAGATTTTGCGAATGACATCCTCCCAGCAAGGCCGGGCGGGCGCCATGCTTGACGCCCCGTGCACCGGCAGCGGGCCGCTCGTCGTGCTCGTTCACGGCAGCGTGCTGGGGGCTGCTTCCACCTGGAGAAAGCAGGAGCCGCTCGCTCGCCACTGGACGCTGTGCATGCCCAATCGCCCCGGGTTCGGCGGCAGCCCGCCGGCCCAGCGCGGCGACTTCGAGGCCGAGGCTCCACTGATCGCCGACCTGCTCGGGGACGGCGCGCACCTGGTTGGCCACTCGTACGGAGCGGTGATCGCGCTGTTCGCGGCCGCGTTGCGGCCAGAGGCGGTGCGATCGCTCACGGTGTCCGAGCCGGGATCGCTCAGCGTCGCCGCCGGCACGCCCGCGGTGGATGCCGTGATCGCGCAGGGCGACGAACTGTTCCGCCGCGGGCCGGACATGGACCCGCGCGACATGCTCGTGTTCTTCCGGGACGGTGTGGGCTCCTCTCACTCAACGCCCGACGAGCTGCAGGGCGACCTCCTCGCGGGAGCGAGGCTGCTGATGCGCGAGCGCCCGCCGTGGGAGCTCGACCCGCCGCTCGAGCGGCTCGCCCAGCAGCCGTTCCGGAAGCTCGTGATCTCCGGCGGGCATTCGGAGGTGTTCGAGACGGTGTGCGACGCGGTGGCGGAGCGAATGGGCGCGGAACGAGCCGTGATCCCCGGTCGCGGTCATTCGATTCCGGCCACGGGC
Organism: Thermoleophilaceae bacterium; assembly: GCA_036378175.1. Lineage (GTDB taxonomy): Bacteria > Actinomycetota > Thermoleophilia > Solirubrobacterales > Thermoleophilaceae > JAICJR01. Next base: position 16,288 of record DASUWY010000051.1, on the reverse strand, counting down.
GACGCTTACAACGAGCGGCTGCATGCGTTCTTGAGCGCGTGCGAGGCGGCCGGATCCTGAAGAACCTACGCTGCGTCCTCGACGGCCGCGAAGCGTTCGAAGCGGAGCGCAAGGCGTTCCGGATCAGGTTGGTCGCTCGGACGGCCTGGCCGGAGGATCGCCGCTCCGTGGAAGCCTTGCAGCCCTTCACGGAGCATGGGACCATCCGTCTCCTCGCGGAGGCGACGGGCGATATGGACGACGCCCTCAGGATCAATTCCCATCAGGTTCCGGTCGTAAGCAAGGTGATGAATCGCGCACAACGCGAGGCCATTCACGACCGCGGCGATCCCTCCCTCCTGATCAGAGTCATCGACGATATGCGCGGCCTGGACGAGCTCAGGCTCCCGTAGCGCGCAGATCGCGCACCGGTGGCGGTAGGCGGTCAGCACCTCTAAACGGAACCTCTGCTGATGCAGGCGCTGTCGCACCTCCCTCAGGGCGTAGGCCCGCACGTTCGGAGAGGAGACGATCCCCTCGCCCTGCAGGTCCGCCACGGGTAGCCCGACCTCGAGCAGGACCGCGCGCGCACCTGGATCATCCGCAGTGACGAACACCGGCTGCACGACTACGTACTGACCAGGTGCAAGACCTCGGAAGTAGATGAGCGGCACCTGCGCGTCGTAGGCGGCCCGGAGCGCGCGATTGTCAGGCTGATCGATCGGTCCTGTCCGATAGTGGTACAGAATCGACCGGCCGTCAGCGTCCAGCTCGTCGTCATAAGCGGCTCGCTTCCCGGGCACCCGCGCGGCCGTCGTCAAGGTCAGGGCAGCCGGTCCGAGCATCTGGCGCGGGCGATGGATGCCTTTTTGAAAGGAGCCGAAGCTGATCCGGTCGCCGCGAAACCAGAACCCCTCTCTCAGCACCGACACGGGCACGAGTCCGTCGTAGCGTTGGCCGAGCTCCCGCGCCCGTTGATGAGCCGTGACCCGCAGATCGTGATCGGGGTCCAGCTGGGCCACGACGGAAGCATCATCGATCAAGGCGCTTTTCGCAATCAGACGGTACCTTGGCGCCACAGCGCATGCAATGGCGCCAAAATGGCGCTAAAGTCGTGCGACGATGCCGAGCATTCAGGTCAAAAACGTTCCAGACGACGTGCACCGGGTCCTCCGACGCCGCGCCGTCGAAGCGGGGCAGTCACTCCAGGAGTATCTGCTCGCGCGACTGGTTGACGAGGCGAGGACCCCGTCACTCGACGAAGTTCTCAACCGAGCTGGTCAGCGCACCGGAGGGAGGCTTCCACCTGCTGAAGCGGCACGGGCGATTCGCAAGGAACGCGACTCCCGGTGATCGTCGTCGATGCGTCGATCATCGTTTCGGCGCTGAGTGATGACGGAAGCGACGGCGAGAGGATTCGGACGCGCCTAATGGGCGAGACCCTCGTGGCCCCCGAGCTTCTGGATGTCGAAGTCCTGTCGGTTTGGCGAAGGCACGTGAGGGGAGGCATGCTTCCCGCCAAACGTGCCGAACAGGCCCTTGGAGATCTGGCCGTGCTTCCGCTGAGACGCGTCCCCCACCAGCCGCTTCTCCATCGCGTTTGGGAGCTACGAGACGACCTCACGGCATACGACGCGACCTACGTCGCGCTCGCGGAGGCGCTCGAAACCTCACTGCTAACGGCCGACGAAGCGCTGTCGCGGTCCGCTGGTCCGCAGTGCGAGATCCTTCTCTTTCGATGAGCCCGGCCCGCCGCAAGGATCCCATCGAGCGCACACTCGATCTCATCCAGCCGTCGAAGCTGCCAGCGGTTCCGCACGTGGAGGCGGGCTATCTCGACCTGCTCGGCGAGGAGCGCGTGGCCGGGTCGCACCCCGGCCAGCAGCTGATGGAGAGCACCGGGCTCGCGCTCATCTACGAGCGTCTGTGGCGGCCGGTGCTCGGGCGGCTGCTGATGGGCGCGGTGGGACCGGGCATGGATGACGAGCGGAAGATCGCCGCGGAGATGCTCGAGCTCGCTCCGGGAGATCTCGTTCTCGACGTGGGCTGCGGGCCCGGCAACTTCGCGCGCTCGTTCGCAGACGAGGTGGAGGATGACGGCCTCGTGGTTGGCCTGGACGCCTCTGGCGCGATGCTCGCGCGAGCCGTTCGGGAAACGGCATCGGGGAGCGTGTGTTACGTGCGCGGCAACGCGTCGGACCTGCCGTTCGAGGACGAGAGCTTCGACGCCGTGTGCTGCTTCGCGGCGCTCTACCTGATCGAGGATCCGATGGGCGCGATCGACGAGATCGCCCGCGTGCTGCGGCCCGATGGCAGGGTGGCGATCCTGACGAGCGTGAACCGCGGCCTCCTCCCCACGGCGCTTGCCAACGCCTTTGCCCGGCCGCTCACCGGCGTCCGCATCTTCGGACGCCACGACATCACGCGCGCGCTCGAGCGCCGTGGCCTCATGCGCCCGGCACAGCGCGTGTCCGGCCTCGCTCAGTTCGTGTCCGCACGCAAGCGGGCGCGGCGGCCTCAGCGGCCCGCGTGACCCGTCCGGACTTTTAGGTCTCCTGCGCCCAAAAGTCCGGAGCGGTCACCGCGCCGCGCCTAGGCTCTCCAACCGCCGCTCGAGCTCCGCGCGCTCGACGGCATTGGACGTGAGCTCGATCGCGCGCCCGTACGCACGCGCGGCGCCACCGGCGTCGCCCGCCCGGCGCAGCAGCTCCGCTTGCGCCGCGTGCAGCGGCTGGTAGCGCTCGAGCGCGGCATCCTGGAGCAGCGGCGCGAGCAACTCGAGCCCGGCTTGCGGGCCGGACGCGAACGCCACCGCCACCGCCCGGTTCACCTCCACCACCGCCGACGGCGCCATCCGAGCGAGCGCAGCGTAGAGCTCCGCGATCTGGTGCCAGTCCACCGCGTCGGGGCCCGGTGCCTGCGCGTGGAGCGCGGCGATCGCCGCCTGCACCTGGTACGGCCCCGGGCGCCCGAGCCGCATCGCCTGCTCCAGCGCCCCCGCGCCTTCGCGAATCCGGCCGCGATCCCACAGTGAGCGGTCCTGGTCATCGAGTGCGACGTAGCGCCCGCGCTCATCCACGCGCGCCTCACGCCGCGCGTCGTGCAGGAGCATCAGCGCAAGCAGCCCCCACACCTCCGCCTCGTCCGGCATCAGCCTGGCGAGGAGCCGCCCGAGCCGGATGGCCTCGCCGCACAGCTCTCCGCGCACGAGGCGGTCGCCGCCGCTTGCCTCGTAGCCCTCGTTGAAGATCAGATAGACGACCATCAGCACGCCGCCGAGGCGGTCGGGCAGCAGGTCGTCGGACGGCACGCGGTAGGGGATGCGCGCGTCCGCGATCTTGCGCTTCGCGCGCGAGAGCCGCTGCCCCATCGTCGGCTCGGCCACGAGGAACGCGCGCGCGATCTCGCCGGTGGTCAGGCCGCCGAGCATGCGCAGGGTGAGTGCCACACGCGCGGGCAGCGCGAGCGCCGGATGGCAGCAGGTGAAGATCAGCCGCAGCCGGTCGTCCTGCACTGAGCTCTCCTCGTCCGCATCCGGCCGATGCTCCTGCGCGTCGAGGCGAGCGAGCTCCGCCAGCCTGTCCGCGCGATCGGCGATGGAGCGCTTGCGCCGCAGCCTGTCGATCGCGCGGCGGCGCGCCGCTGTGGTGAGCCATGCGCCGGGGTTGTGGGGCACGCCGTCCCGCGGCCAGGTGGCCACCGCGGATGCGAATGCGTCCTGCACCGCGTCCTCCGCGAGCTGGAAGTCGCCCACGTGCCGGATGAGCGTGGCAAGCACCGAGGCGCGCTCGTCCCGGAACGCGCGCTCGACGGCGGCGGCCGGATCTTCCCCACCCGGCCGCCGCTCGTCGCGTGAGGTCACTGCTCGGCGCGCGCGGCGGCCGCCGCGGCCATCGCCTCCGACAGGTCGAGCACGGGCCGCACCTCGGTGGACCCATAATGGATGTTCGGCATGCGCGCCGCGTGCTCGAGCGCGGTGTCGAGATCCGGGCACTCGATCGCGTAGTAGCCCGCCAGGAACTCCTTGGTCTCCGCGAACGGACCATCGATGAGCTGGGTCTCGCCGTCCCGCACCCGCACAGTGGTGGCGGTGTCCGCGGGCTGCAGAGCCTCGCCGCCCACGTGCACGCCGGCCTCCTTCAGCGACTCGGTGTAGTCGAACCACGCGGCCGTCCGCTCCGGATCGGTTCCGGCGGGCGGGCCGTCCGCGGGTGTGTAGATCAACAGCATGTACTGCGGCATGGATGCCTCCTGCTCTCGGATTCACCGCCGGAGGGCGGCCTCACCAAGTACGTCGCAGCAGGATCGCGGATTTCGACATCAGGCGTTGGCCGTCTCCCTCGCGAGCACCTTGCCAAGCTGGTCGAGCAGCGTTCCGGTGCCGCCCTCGCGCCGGTCCGGCTGGTCGAGGCCGTCGAGGAACGCGCCCTGCTCGGTGAAGGTCAGGCGGGTGCCGCCGTCCACCGCCTTGAACTCCACGGTGGCGAGCGACACCGAGATGCGAGCGTCGTCCATGTGCATGTCGTAGGCGTAGACGATGCGCTCGTTCTCGATGATGTCCTGGTAGATCGCGTCGTACGAGAACGTGGACTCGCCCGTCGGCCCACCCTGGCCCCCGCGCCACGACTCGCGCCCTCCCACGCGGAAGTCGAGCTCGTAGCGCGAGTTGGAGTCATCGGGGCTGCCGAACCACTGTGACTTCGCCTCCGCGCTCGCCCAGGCGGCGAACACGCGCGCCGGCGGTGCGTCGTAGGTGCGCTCGATCGCGAAGGTCGAATGGGTGACTGATCGTTCGCTCACTGTTTTCTCCTTGGCTTTGACTTCGATTTCTCGGGCTGCTTGTCCAGGTAGTCGCCGAGCCGGTCGAGCCGCCGCTCCCAGGTGGTGCGCCGGTCGCTGATCCACTGCTCCGCGGACCGCATTACGGCCGGCTCGATCCGGCATGTGCGCACGCGTCCAACCTTCTCCGTCTGTACGAGGCCGCTCGACTCGAGCACCTGGAGGTGCTGCACCACCGCCTGAAGCGACATTGGCAGCGGCCCGGCGAGGTCACTCACGGATGCCGGTCCCTCGGTGAGCCGCTCCACCATCGCCCGGCGGGTGGGATCGGCCAGCGCCTGGAACACGCGGTCGAGCGGCGGCGACTGTAGGTCAAGCATGCACTTGAGTATTGCGCCTGACGGCCCTAAAGTCAAGTGCCTACTTGACTATTTGTCGTCGGTGCCCAGGAGCTTCCCGGCACGCTTGTCGACGAACTGCGTGAGGAGCTGCTGGGAGAAGCCGAAGGCGGCCGCGTAGGCGAGGAAGAGCGTCTCCGACGCGTTCTGCGCGGGCGCGACGATGATCCCCGACTGCACGAGCAGCACGCCGATGAGGGCGGTGGCGGCTCCCGCCGCGGGCTTCAGCAGGATCTGCGCGGCGCGCACGTTGTAGCGGGACGGCGGCACCTTCTCGTTACCGAGCGCGAACGCCACGCTGAGCAACCCGGCGATCGCGCCGATCAGCTCGATGGCCGCGATGTCCCGGTGCGCGGGGTTCTGCCCGCTGAAGCAGCGCTGCGGCGCTTGCGTGGCGCCCTTCGGCGGCGTGGCGCCGCAAAGCGAGACGAAGTTCTTGTTGATCGCGTGCCAGACCGCGAGCACCACCAGCAGGAATGTGAGGAGAGCCGTGGCGGCGAGCAGGAGGTTGCGGAAGGTGCGCAGGTTCGCGTGCTTCTCGTTGTTCGCGTTGAGCGCATCCTGGTGCGCCTGTCGCACGACCGTGCGGTCCACCGGCTTCTTGCCCTCGATGATCGGGCCGAGTTGATCCTCGTAGCGCTTCCGGAGCGGCGACTTGGCGGGCATCACCTCCTGGATCCAGTCCAGGAGGCGCGGAAGCGAGCTGCGCACGGCGTCATCGGACTCGATCGCCACGAGCTCGCCTGCGGCCTCGTGTACGGACTCCCACGCGAGGGTCACGGCGCTGCCGGTGAGCCAGGCGAGCGCGCTCGGCTTCGAGTCGATCGCGAGCTTCGCGTCGGCAAGCCCGTGGCGGATCGCCTCCTCGTGCGCCCTGCGCGTGTCGGAGCCGTCCGCGGCCCGCGCGTGGCGCTCGGCCACGGTGAGACTGGCCGTGACGTCCGCTCCCGCGATCTCCACGCGCTCTGCCTGCGTGGTGCGCAGCGCTGCCGCGGGGTCCGCGCCCCGGGCAAGCGCCGTGTTCAGACGGTGCTCGAGCTCCCGCCGCCGCACCTCCACCTCCGTCCGCCATTCGCCGCGGCGGAAGAGCTTCAGCAGCCTCGATTCGTCGGGCATATGCGCGCGACGCTGACCGAGACCGCTCTCGAAGTCAAGCCCGCTCAGCCAATGTTCTGCGGCAGCTTGTCGGGATTGCGCATGATGCGAACGGTCTGGATCACACCGTCGAGCACGTCGACGGTGAGGACGGCTGAAACGCTGCCGTCCGGCTCGACCTGCATCGCCCCGGGCTGCCCGTTCACCGTCGCAGGCTGCCACGACGAGCGGCCGCGTCGCGCCCGCTTGCGCGTCACGCCCACCATCAGCTTCGCCACGCGCTCGGAACCCGCGACCGGTCGCCGCGCCGCAGCGGCCTTGCCGCCACCGTCGCTGTACAGCACGACGTCGGCGGCGAGGATCTCCTTCAGCCCCTCGGTATCGCCGCTCTCCGAGGCGGCCAGGAAGCGATCGAACAGCTCCCGGCGGTGGCGCTCGTCAAGATCGAAGCGCGGCCTCCGCGCCTCCACGTGCCGCCGCGCCCGCGCCGCGATCTGCCGGCAGTTCTGCTCGCTCTTCTGCACCGCCTCGGACACGGCGGGGTAGTCGTAGCCGAACACGTCGTGCAGGAGGAACACCGCGCGCTCCACCGGCGAGAGCGTCTCGAGCATGACGAGGAACGCCTGCGACAGCGTGTCCGCCACCTCGGCGTGCTCGGCGGGGCTGGGCGCGGAATCCGTGAGCAGCGGCTCGGGCAGCCACGGCCCGACGTAGGTCTCGCGCTGCCTGCGCGCCGACCGCAAATGGTCGATGGCGAGCCGGGTGGTCACCGTCGCGAGCCACGACCGAGGCGACTCCACCTCGGTGCCGTCCCGCCGTGCGCGCTCGAACTTGATGAACGCCTCCTGCGCGATGTCCTCGGCATCGGTCACGCTGCCCGTCATCCGGTAAGCGATCGAGAACATGAGCCGCCGGAGCTCACTGAACGCGGCTCCGGCGGTGGCCAGCTGCGAGCTCATGCCCATCACGCCGCCGCGGCGAGGTCGCCCGGTTGGTAGTGCCCAGCCTCCGCCCGTGAGGTGATCTGGAGCCGGTTCCAGGTGTTGATCGCGGCGATCGCGTACACAAGCTGCGCGGTCTCCTCCTCGGTGAACTCCGAACGCACCTGTGCCCACACCGAATCGCGCACGTGGCCGTCGGCGATGAAGGTCATTGCCTCACAGAGCTCGAGAGCGGCCTGCTCCCGCTCGTCATAGAGGTCGCTCTCACGCCAGGCGCTCAGCATGTAGAGCCGCTCCTCGCTCTCACCGCGCGCCCGCGCGTCCTTCCAGTGCATGTCGATGCAGAAGGCGCAGCCGTTGAGCTGCGACGCGCGCAGGCTCACCAGGTCGTGGAGCCCGGGATCGAGCTCGATCGAGCGCTCCACGCGCAGTATCGCCGCCACAGGCTTGGGCGCGACCGCGTCAAGCTGGATACGCGCCGCCGGAAACTTGGGGGTCATGATGGTGCCTCCTATTCGTACGGTTGCACACACCAAGACGGTTGGCCCGCCGGCTATGTGACAGGTGCGGTCAGTGGTGCTTCGGCAGGGTCGCCGCCACGAGCTTCGCGATGATCCCGTAGCCCGGCGTGGTCATGTGGATGCCGATCAGGCTGCAGAAGAACGTGAGCCGGCATGCCTTCGCCACCGGCACGGGAATCGTGCCGTAGGGCGCCAGCGTGGTGGTGGTGAACGGGCCGAACGCGCCGGTGGCCGTGGTCACGTCGACGAACGCCGCCTTCTGGCTCCTGTACGCCTTTCGCAGGCCCGGGTTGATGTATTTCTGGAACGCGGTGACCGACTCCGCGGCCAGGGTGGACGCGTTCGCTCCAAAGACGTCCTGGCGGACCCAGGCGCCCAGCGCGACGTCGGGATAGGTCGTGCCGACCATCCTCAGCGATTTCCCGCCGGCCTTGCGCAGCTGCTTCACGATGCTCTCGAGGTTGCGCGTCGCGCCCTTCATGTTGTTCGCCACGCAGGTGAGCGGGTCCGCCTTCGGGAGACACACATCGATGTCGTTCCCGCCGATCGAGATCGTCACGAGCCCCATCTGCTTCTTGTGCTTCTTGATGAAGGAAACCGCAGCCTGAACCTGAGTCTGATTCGGGTAATTGGCCGCGCCCGGTGCAAGGGCGGCGGCAGCGCAGCCCTTCTGCTGCAGCATCGAGGTGGTGGTGGCGCCGCCACATCCCTGGTTCACGAGCGTGAAGCGGTAGCCCTTCTTGCGCGCGAGCGGCACGAGCTGGTCCGGGAAGCCGTTGTGCGTGCTGTGCTTCAGGCTGTCCTGGTAGCCGACGGCGTACGAGTCGCCGAGCGAGAGATAGAACTGCTTGCTCGCCCCGTGCGCAGCCGGGACGGCGATCAGAGACAGTACGGCTACGGCCAGCGCGGCGCGGATGCGAAGCGACATCTGAAGTTCTCTCCTTGATCAAAAAAAGCCGCGGTGCGCCGGCGGACCAACCGCGCAAACCTCGCGGACGACCTGGCGGAGATTAGCGCTGGCGCCTAAAGAGCCAGGCGCATCTCGTGCTGCCACACCTGCTGCTCGGCGCCGAGGCGCTCGAGCGCACGCGATGCGGGCTCGCCCGCTGGCGCGTTCGACAGGCGGAGTGCGCCCCCGCCTGCCGCCGCGGCAAGCAGCGCCTCCGAGGCCGCCTCCTCGTCCCCGGCGGTGATCTGCATCGTGATGGTCGTGCTGTCGGCCCGCTTGTAGATCACTGCGGCACCGCTCTCGACCATCAGTGCCCGCAGCCCATCCATGTGGCGCAGCGCCGCATCGGAGCGCTGCCACGGCTCCCGGCTCTGACGGTGCGCGGCAATCCACGCGCGTGCCTCCTCCGGCTCGACCTCGCGCGACCGCGGCGGTTCGTCCTGCGGCGCGGTGAGCGACCACACCACCAGATCGCGCACGAGCTCGAAGCCGAGCTTCTCGTAGAGGCGAAGGGCGGGCTCGTTGCGATCGATCACCTCGAGCCAGACACCGGACGCGCCGCGTTCCGACGCCGCATCCATGGACGCGACCAGCGCTCGCTCACCGAGGGCACGCCGCCGCCGCGCCGGCACCGTGCCCATGCCGCCGATCCAGGCCTCCTCGGCGCGCAACCCGACGAGGGAGAAGGCAACCGGCTCGTCCTCCACCAGCACCCGCGAGCAGGACAGGTCAATGTCGTTGTTCTGCAGGTGGTCGCGAAACTGGGACTCGCTGAGCCGCATCGGCACGAGGTAGTCCGAGAACCCCTCGTTGAAGAGCGCCGCGAGTGCCGAAAGGGAGATCGAATCGGCGGCGACGAGCTGCAAGCTCAGCTGCCGAGCAGCTCCGCGAGCCTGCGCTCGAGGGCGCCGCCCACCTGCTCGCGCACCGGACCCTCGTGGAAGCGCTCCACGAGCTCGGCGAGGAAACCCTCGATCACGAGCCGCGTGGCCTGCTCGCGCGGGAGGCCGTGCGACATCAGGTAGTAGAGCTGGTCCTTGTCGATCTGCGCGACGGCGGCGGCGTGAGTGCAGCGCACGTCGTTCGCCTCGATCTCGAGGCCGGGGATCGCGTCCGCATGCGCGCGCTTGGAGAGCAGCAGGTTGCGCGACTCCTGGAAGGCGTCCGTCTTCTGAGCGCCGGGATCCACCTGGATCATCCCGCGCCACACGGCCGTGGCGCGGTTCTGGAGCACTCCCCGGAAGGCGAGATCGGAGGTGGTATTCGGAGCCGCGTGCTCCTGCAGCGTGTCGAAGTCGAGGTGCTGGCGGTGAAGGCCGGCATACGCGCCGGTGACCTTCGCGTGCGAGCCGTCGCCCGCGAGCTTCGTCTCCATGCGCACCTTGCCTCCACGCCCGCCGAAGCCGAGCGATGCCCAGTCGAGCGTGGCCTCCTGAGCCACCTCGGCGCGCTGGCTGCCGAAAACCCAGGTGCGCTCGTTCACGTGCTGCCCCGACACGTAGCGCAGGATCGAGCCCTGGCCCACCACGAGCTCAACCACAGTGTTGAGCACACCCTCGGACTCGTCGTCGGACGAGAGGTGCTGCTCCCAGACCTCGGCTTCCGCGTCCTCGTCGAGCACGATGAGAGTGCGCCAATGCAGCGCGCTCGCGCCGTCCACCACCGCGCTGATCACGATCGGATCTTCGAGCCGCACCCCGTGCGGGATGTACACGAGCCGCCCGTCCGTCCAGCTCGCGTCGTTGCGGACCACGAACGGATCGTCGCCCGGAGCGACGCTGCCGAGCCAGCGCTCCACCACGTCGGCGTGTGACGCCGCGGCCTCGGCCAGGGGCAGCACCACCGCGCCGTCGGGCACGGACGCCGAAGGCGGGGTGAGCAGCGGGGCCGCCGGCGGCACGTCGGCCGGCGCGGCCGCCGGAAATGCCTCGATGTCGAACCCGGTGAGCGGCGAGAACTCCCAGCCGAGCTGGCCCTTCCACTCCGGCAGGGGCAGCTCGCCCTTCAGAACTGCGGCGCGCTCCCGGCGCGCCGCCAACCAGCTGGGTTCGGCGACCGCGGCGCCCGTCACCGGCTCACCCCGACCAGGCGCGCGAGAACCGAGCAGTGCAAGGAAGAGGACTGCGTGGCGTGCTCTGCACGCGAGCAGGCCGATGACGCAGCAATGCGAAGGTTCGCAGCCGCCTGGCTAGCCAACCGAGCCCTCCATCTGGAGCTCAATGAGACGGTTCATCTCCACCGCGTACTCCATCGGCAGCTCCTTGGTGATCGGCTCGATGAAGCCGTTCACGATCATCTTCGCCGCCTCGTCCTCCGGGATGCCGTGGGCCTGGAGGTAGAAGAGCTGGTCCTCGCCCACCTTCGACACCGTGGCCTCGTGGCCGACGTTCACGTCGTCCTCGGAGATGCGGATCGTCGGGTAGGTGTCGGTACGCGAGCGCTCGTCGAGAAGAAGCGCGTCGCAGACCACCTTCGAGCGCGACTCCACGGCGCCCTTCGCCACCTCGAGCATGCCGCGGTAGGAGCTGCGGCCGCCGTCCTTCGAGATCGACTTGGCGAAGATGTTCGACGTGGTGCGCGGCGCCACGTGGTAGATCTTCGCGCCGGCGTCCTGGTGCTGGCCGGGGCCGGCGAAGGCGATCGAGAGCACCTCGCCATGCGCCTCCTCACCGAGGAGGTACACGGACGGGTACTTCATCGTGAGCTTCGAGCCGAGGTTGCAGTCCACCCACTCGACGGTGGCGCGCTCGTGCGCCACCGCGCGCTTGGTCACCAGGTTGTAGACGTTCTGCGACCAGTTCTGCACGGTCGTGTAGCGGATGCGCGCGCCCGGCTTGGCGATCAGCTCGACCACCGCCGAGTGCAGCGAGTCCGACGAGTACGTGGGCGCCGTGCAGCCCTCCACGTAGTGCACGTACGAGCCCTCGTCCGCGATGATCAGCGTGCGCTCGAACTGGCCCATGTTCTCGGTGTTGATCCGGAAGTACGCCTGGAGCGGCATCTCCACGTGCACTCCTGGCGGCACGTACACGAACGAGCCGCCCGACCACACGGCCGAGTTGAGCGCGGCAAGCTTGTTGTCGTTCGGCGGGATGATCGTGGCGAAGTACTCGCGCACGAGGTCCTCGTGCTCGCGCAGCCCGGAGTCCATGTCGAGGAACAGCACGCCCTGCTTCTCGAGGTCCTCGCGCACCTGGTGGTACACGACCTCGGACTCGTACTGGGCGCCCACGCCCGCGAGGAACTTGCGCTCCGCCTCCGGGATGCCGAGGCGGTCGAACGTCTTCTTCACGTCCTCGGGAACGTCGTCCCAGGAGCGGCCGGCGCGCTCGGAGGCGCGCACGAAGTAGTGGATGTCGTCAAAGTTCACCTCGTCCAGCAGCGGCGAGCCCCAGTTCGGCATCGGCCGCGCGAGGAAGTGCTCGAGTGCCTTCAGCCTGAAGTCCCGCATCCACTGCGGCTCGTTCTTGAACTCGGAGATCTTGCGAACGATCTCCTCGTTCAGGCCCTTAGGCGCCTTGTAGAGGTAGTTCTCCGGATCGTGGAAGCCGTAGCGCTCGGCATAGTCGGCGTTGATCTCAGCGAGCGCCCTCTGCGTCTCCTCGATCTTGCTCGGCGGAATTACTTCAGGTGTTGCCACTTGCTTACTCGACCTCCAACTTGATCGTGTCGTCCTCGACGATCACCGGGAACGTGTCAACCGGCTCGTACGCCGGGAGCGTCTTGGGGCGGCCCGTCCGCAAGTCGAACACCGAGCCGTGACGCGGACACTCCACGGTGCAGCTCTCCTGGTCGAGTGTGCCCTCCACGAGCGGGCCGTCGTCGTGCGAGCAGCGGTCCTCGATTGCGAGGATCTCCCCGCCGCAGTTGAAGACCCCGATTTCGAGGTCCTCCCACTCGACCAGCCGCATGCTTCCCGGAGGCAGATCCGAGAGCGGGCAGACCGTGATCGTGTCCTTGGTTTCGTTTGTCACAAAAGTCCTAGTTCTGCGATAGGAATTCACAGGGATTGTAGCGAGCCACCGGCCGGCGGCCTGGCCTCGGGGGTGTCCTGCTCCCACCCCGCCGCATGGCCGAGCGCGGCGCTTTTCAGCACCTTCAGGGACAGGAGCGCGCACTTGATCCTGGTGGCGGAGATGTCGATCCCGAGCAGATCGAGGATGAAGGACTTATCGAGCTGGAGCAGCTCGTCCACCGGCATGCCCTTGACCTCCTCGGACGCCATCGAGGCCGATGCCTGGCTGATCGCGCAGCCGTGGCCCGAGAAGCGAAGGTCCGCGACTCGCCCGTCGTCGTCCACCGCGATCTGCACCTTCAGCTCGTCGCCGCAGAGCGGGTTCGTGTCCTCGAACTCGAGATCGGCGGAGTCGAGCTCGCCCCAGTTCTGCGGGTGCTTGTAGTGCTCGAGGATCTGCTCTCTGTACAGGTCGTCCATCAGTCAAGCCTCAGAAGCTCGGTTACCCGCTCGAGTCCCTCGACCAACCGGTCAACGTCCGCGCGCGTGTTGTAGACGCCGAAGCTCGCGCGAGAGGTGGCAGGCACGCCGAGCTTGCGCATCAGCGGCTGGGCGCAGTGATGTCCCGCTCGCACGCAGATATTGCGGCTGCCGAGGATCTCGGCCACGTCGTGCGGGTGTGCGCCCTCGAACTCGAACGACACGAGTGCGCCGCGCTGTTCGGCCGGCGGGCCGTAGATCGTGACCCGCGGGTGCTCGCCAAGACGCTCGAGCGCGTAGACGGTGAGATCCGCCTCGTGCTCGTGGATCGCGTCCATGCCCACTCCGGCGAGCCAGTCCACCGCGACGCCGAGACCGATGGCCTCGACGATCGCCGACGTGCCCGCCTCGAACTTCCACGGCAGCTCGTTCCAGCGCGACTCCTGCCAGTCCACGCGGCTGATCATGTGACCGCCGCCGATGAGAGGAGGCATCTCCTCGAGCAGCTCGCGCCGCCCGTAGAGCACGCCGATGCCCGTGGGCCCGTACATCTTGTGGCCGGTGAACGCGTAGAAGTCGACGCCGAGCTGACCCATGTCGATCGCCAGGTGCGGCGCCGCCTGGGCGCCGTCGACGAGCACCACCGCGCCCACCTCACGCGCGCGCGCGGCTATCTCTGCGACCGGGTTGCGCGTGCCGAGCACGTTCGACACGTGCGCCACGGCCACCAGCTTGGGACGGTGCCGCTCGAGCAGCTGGTCGAGAGCCTCCATGTCGAGCACGCCCTGATCGTCCACAGGCACGTACTCGATCTCGGCGCCGGCGAGCTGCCAGGGCACGATGTTCGAGTGGTGCTCCATCTCGGTGAGGAGCACCCGGTCGCCCGGCTGGATGTAGCTGCGCGCCACCAGGTTGATCGCAGCCGTGGCGTTCGACGCAAAGAGCGTCTCAGCGGCTGTCGCGCCGATCCAATCCGCGATCTTCTGGCGCGCACCCTCGAAGTCCTCGGTGGACTGGGCGCCAAGCGGATAGACGCCGCGATGCACGCTCGCGTGACGGGTGCGGTACGCGCGGTCCATCGCCTCGAGCACCGCCTCCGGCTTCTGCGAGGTGGCCGCGCTGTCGAGGTAGACGAGCGGCCCCTCCCCGAACTCCTGCCGGAAGATCGGGAAGTCGAGCGCTGTGGGGGTGAGCACAGCCATCAGGCGGCCGCCTCGACCTCCTCCTTGATCCAGCCGTAGCCCTTCTCCTCGAGCTCCGCGACGAGCTCGGGGCCACCCTCCTTGACGATGCGGCCGTTCCACATCACGTGCACGGAGGTGGGCTTGATCAGATGGAGGATGCGCTGGTAGTGGGTGATGATCAGCACGCCGAGGTCCGGACCGGCGAACGTGTTCACGCCATTCGCGACGATCCGCAGAGCGTCGATGTCGAGCCCCGAGTCGGTCTCGTCGAGGATCGCGATCTCCGGGCGCTGCAGAGCGAGCTGAAGCATCTCCATGCGCTTCTTCTCGCCGCCCGAGAAGCCCTCGTTGAGGTAGCGGCGCGAGAAGTCGTGGGGGACCTGCATCAGGTCCATCGCCTCCTCGACCGTCGTGCGAAACTCCTTCAGCGGGATCTGCGGCTCGCCGCGCTCCTCGCGATGCGCGTTGATCACCGTGCGCAGGTACTTCGTGACCGTCACGCCCGGCACCGACACCGGGTACTGGAACGCCATGAACACGCCCATGCGGGCGCGCTCGTCGGGCTCGGCCTCGGTGATGTCCTCGCCCTTGTAGAGGATCTCGCCCTCGGTGACCTCGAGGCCGGGGTGGCCCATGATCACGTTCGCGAGGGTGGACTTGCCCGAGCCGTTGGGACCCATCATCGCGTGGATCTCGCCCTTGCTCACGGCAAGATCGACACCGCGGAGGATCTCCTTGTCGCCGGCGCTTACGTGCAGGTTCTTGATTTCAAGGTCAGGCATTCGTCTCCAGTTGTGTGTCGGGTGGCTAGGCGGCCGCCACCGGGGCGTGCGACTCGGAGAACTCCACGAGCTCCGCCAGCGTCGTGCCCTTGAGCGCGCGGACCACGCCGCCCTGGACACGGGTCCAGAGCAGCTTGGTGGCACACGCGTGACCGCGATCGGTCTCGTGAGAGCAGTTCACGCGCTGGGTGGGCAACGTCACGAAGCAATCCATCGGAGCAAGAGTCCCCTCGAGCGCCGTCACCACCTCGTCCATTCCGATCTGCGTCGGAGGACGCTCGAGCCGGTAGCCGCCACGCGCGCCTCTGGTGGCCTCAACGAGGCCGGCCCGTTTGAGGTCGGCAACCACATGCTCCAGGTATGACAGCGGCAGCCCCTCGGCCTCCGAGATCGCCTTGAGCGACGTGGGAGAGCCGCCGTACTGGCGTCCGAGCTCGACCATGAGCCGCACGCCGTACTCCGTCTTCGCCGAGAAGTTCATCGGCGTTAAATCCTACCAGCGCGGTCGGATAGGGGAGGCACCCCTGCCCCGCGGCCCGGGTGTCGTCCCAGGCGCACGTATTTGCTGCTTAGGTGGAGACACCTGGACGGCGGGCGCCCCCGGACAAGCCGAAGCCCCGGGCGTGGGACTCGATTTCAGGTCCTCTGGGGACTTTCGGGAGTCCTCGTTTCCGAGGCTTCGGTAGTAGCGGGGGCGGGATTCGAACCCGCGACCTTCGGGTTATGAGCCCCTCGCCGGGGTTCTGGCGGCTTGCGGCTGTTCGGCTTATTGGCTCTGCAATGCGGGTTTGGCGATCCTTGCAGGGTGCGCCTTCGCGGCTGTTTTCGGACGTGCTGTTGACCCGGTGTTGACCCGACGCAACGATTCGGTAGGCGGGAGCCCGATCCTGATGCTCGTCTTGCCGCTACCAGCTCGTCCTCGCCACTTCACCGCCTGGGGCAAGATCTTCGACGACGTGACCGCGACCGCGATGATCGACCGGCTCGTCCTCCACGCCGAGATCCTCTTGCGCATAGACGACAGTTACCGCCTCAAAGACCGCCAACTCGCACGGCCTGCCCGTAGCCGGGACGGGAATTGGACGTCCGCGCCCGTCGATCGGCCGGCGCGTCCGCCAAAGGGGGCCAACTTTCAACCGCGGTCGGTGACCCACCTTGCGGTCGGCCTTGACAGGAGTGTCGCCGATGGGGCCCCTGCCGCACGGGCGTGGGAGCGTTACCGAAT